>NZ_CATJGZ010000081.1:0-111008 GCF_949740115.1 Bacteroides sp. 41_26 | reverse complement strand
CTTGTACCGATCCACATCTGCCGGGTGTCTTTCTCCTGAATGGTAGTGATGGAGTTTACTCCCGGATATAGACGCACACTTTTGGTCTCAAGATTAATGCGTTTCAGGTGATAATATCCACCGGACCAGACATCACCGCACGAATCTTTCTTGATGTCAAATATATATTGGTCGGGACGTACTCCTGCAATAGCAGCAGGAGAAAGGTGGCTGATCTTAAACCCTTTCTTCTTTTCTATCTTGCAAATGCCTGGCATAAAACCTCCAGCCCATATTACGCCGGGAGAGACCTCACACAGTGCTAAAAAGATGTGATTCTCGTTATCCGGTACCGGATCAAAGGAACTGAGGAATGAGCGCCATTCTTTTGTATCGGTCTGATAAAGACTGATGCCGTTACTGGTCGCAAACCAGAGGTCACCGTCACTGTCCTCGATCACATCATGGACCTGGTCGTTCACCAATGAAAGGTTATTGCCAATGGAATGCCTTATTAGGTCATAACTTCCATAACGGTTGTTACGGATGGTAATACCCGTAGGATAATTGGCAAGCCAGATGCGTTCCTCCTCATCCACATAAATATCATTAATATTGTTTCCGTTCATTCCGTTATAACTACTGTAATCGGCTGTTATATAGGGTTCACTCATGCATGTATTCATATCCAGTTTATATACACCTTTCCCGCCTGTGGCTACTAAAAGTTCATGAGCGTTCAAAGTAACAATCCGGTTTATCTCTACATTATTGGGTGATTGACAAGGGATGATTTTTCTTGTTTTCCCCATGTCATATATAAGTATTCCCTCTTTATAGTTTCCCACAAATAGTTGTTTTGAAAGGGCGTGGTAATAGAGTTCATGCACTGGTGTATCGATACTTTCTACTGCTTCGTCAGGCACTATATTCAACTTCCCCTTTTCTATCCCGGCACGAAACAGGCCACTTCCTGTACCGATAAAGAAATGATTACCATCCGTCTGTTCAATGGCAGTTATTTCACCGTTGACCGGTGTCGGCGTATGTAAAGTTGTTCCGGTATGGATATCATACCATGTAATGCTATCTTTATAGCACAGCCAGATACGATCATTTTTGTCCAAATAACCGTAATTCAGAAATGCCTGCGACTTATTTCTGATTAGCTCCGGATGTACGTAAACCAGTTCGAATTTATCATGCTGCGAATCATATTTGAAAATACGACCCTTCTGGCCGATTACCCATAATACATTCTTGTTGTCCATATAGAGCCAACTCAAAGCAACCCGCGAATCCAGCTTCATGCTGCCGTCTGAAAAGTTGTAATGCTTGATATATTTTCCATCATAACGGTCTACCCCTTCCTGGGTTAGAAACCACATATATCCCCTTCGGTCTTTTTGGATATGATATATTTTCTGGTTGCTCAGGCCATCTTCCAGTCCTATGTACTTATAAATCTGGCACCTGCTTACGGAACTACTGATGAAAAGGATAGTAAAAAGAAAAATTCGTCTAATGTTTAAAGATATTTTCATTTTTCTCGCAAAAGATTCAAAAACACATCTGCAAAATTATAAAATATTCGTTAAATATCCACCAAAATAAATGAATTTTGTTTCATTAGTAGCTAATAGCATTTACGCTGTCTCTTCGCTGAAGGGTGTAAAAAGACTGTGTCAAAAGTATGGAAAAGTTATCAATTTGCGACTCTCTAAACTGATAGCTATATAATTGATTGTCACTTGGGTTATTGCAATTGGGCACTGATAATAAGTGTTGGAAGTAGTTAAATCATACCCAATAATTGAGATAAAAACACCCATGGTTAAATGTTTATTATTCAGATAATCAGTGCGCTATCAAAAAGGAGTCGGCTATTAAGTTATTAATGAAGAAAAAGAATCGTCATCAGTTCTGAAGTAGCTGAACAAGCTAAGGAAGAAACTGTTGATGAATAACCTGAACCTAACATTTCGAATAAAAAACAAAAAGAAAAGGATATTTAATTGAAAAATGTATATCTTTGCAAATGAAGATGGGGAGAAATCCATTTTCACGAAATGTAATTTATTACAGCGTTTCGGAACGTCTTGATTATCTGAAAAAGGTGGTGCTTTAGAAGAAAAATTAATCAAACAAGATGAGTTTAGAACGCTCGTACTGATATGGTGCGGGCGTACTTACTCTGTTTGATTAAGGGTTAGCACCACTACCTTCAGTTTTCAGATGAGTACGGTTCGCACCTCTTTTTTTAAGAGGAAACTTAAAAACCTATCAGTATGAATATTTACACAAGGGAGTTTATAGATGTTAGTCTTAAACAAATCCCAAAGCAAAACAACAACTCGAAGTATCTAACCCTATTTCCTTTTACGAAGTATCACTGCATCTTCTTAGATTTTGAAGTAATCGAATTTCCTGAAATCTTTTGTTATTACCTGATGCCATTAAATAATATTTTTGGTCCAATAGAAATAGATGATATATTTTATTTCAATAACTATCTCTTTTACGTACTTTATAAGAAAGAATATGATACTTTTTTGAACCCCAAACCTTCCGGGTCAAAATTAAGAATGAAATTAAATCTTTTGATCAACAAAAAACTAAACTAACATGTATGAAATTAGTGAATTTGGAATAGAAGTTAAACTGGCTGATTCGGGAGTTATCGAATTGATTTGTTTGATGGGATTGGCAAATCAAACCAATCAGGAAAAATATGAACTAATAAAACCCTTCTTCGAAAGGTTGAATTTATATTGTGATGAATTCTGTTTGAAATTAGAAAAAGATACTGATTTGTTTGCAATACCATTAAGTACAATAGATTATGTTGAATATGAAGAAGTGGGTGATGTACTATTTATACTATTTAAGAAGAACAGACATCTCCATTCATTCAATATTAATCTGAAAATTCATACTATATACATTATAAAGGAAGAACATAATTGTATTTTTGAGTTCTTTTTGAATACATATAATAGAATCCGAATCATATTTATTGGTTATAGGCTAAAGCGGAAAACTGCTAAATACATTAAAAGACTGATACTTAATAATAATTCTAAAACCGATTCATAATGGAAAGTCGGTAACGTTTGTATGTTTTGTAAAAGTACGTATTTAACAAGGGGGTAAAATGCATAGTGAACTGATGAGCCGATGTTGATAGCATTAAATACAATGTCATGATGGGATTAATAAAAGTTTTGAGAAATGTAGTTATCCTGTCTTTTTGTTTTTATATGACTGATTCTTATGACACCTTTATTCTGATTATTGCTGTAACTGGAGAATAATCTGTATAATAATACAAATTATTATGCGTATTCTGCCGTATAATCTTTCTTTATTTGGATAAACATGCATATTTAATGGGCATGTTATTCTAATTTTCCCGGCATGATAAGTTCGGTTTCTCTACGAGGAACCACTCGAACCTCGTAGAGAAACAATTCGAGACTCTACGAGAATAAATAAAACCGCCTTGAAAAACGCTTTCGGACGCTAACTGACGGCTAAATTCATCCCAATTTTAACTATTAAAGTGTAATCAAAGAAGCTTATAAAGTTGAATAGTGTAGTGAATGTTAAAATAATAAGATATTTTTGTCGTGTAATTCTTTGCAGGTCGTACAATAGGGATAATAGAAACCGGAAATGCCGAAGATTTTTATCACTTGTGAGAAACCTTCCTTTAATTAGAGGATTACAGAGGAACAGGAATATCACTTTGTCAAATTGTAAGTAGGCATGTACTGTATGTTTCTATTATACAACACTCAGAACCGTACAAGGACAAATCTTTCAACTAAATTACCAAAGAACTATAATTTTGATGAAATACTTATGATTGAAAGAGGTAATGTACTGGATGAAAAGTTTATCAATATCAAAGTAGATATTGATAAACTTTTTTTCTTTTTACAATGGTTTTACCGGCATGCAAATATCAACGATATGTTTTTTCGGGATACGTGGTATAATCATTGTGATATAGTTCATACGTGATAGCTGTGAATGAGGTATAATGAAGTTCTGAATACTATTTTAAAGGAATGACGGATAAAAAAAAGTAGAGGGATTACTTATGAAAGTATGCTCATTTAGTTTGTAGAAGCTATCTTTGAGATAGCTATATGCTTTTCTTATTTTTATCTTATGTTAAAAAATAAATACGTATTCATAAATAGTGTTATCATTTAACTCTAAAATGTGCTCGTTTAGTGAATATTATTTTTAATTTTGCAAGAAAGAGACTTGTTGTCTCTGTGTGATGATAGAATAATATTAGAGGGGGATTTTACATCTATGAGATTGCTGAAAGGAATCGGATTCTTGATTTATGTGAGAAAAGTGCTGTTCGTTCTGCTTTTACTTTTGGGGCAAAATATTTTTGCTGTGTCACTAACTGATACTTCATTTAAATTAATGTGTGATAGCCTTGCCGGGTTGTTAGATTCGATAAACTATTGTAATAATGAAGGGGATTTGATGAAGGGGAGCACTTTTGATAAACAGGCGTGGGATTGTTATGAAAGTATGTCGGCGGGACAAAAAAAGAGTAAATTGGTGCGGAACATTTACTATCAGTTACTTTCCACTTCAGCGTGGAACCAAACACTGACAAAGAATTACTCTCAGGCTGAGTATAACTATACCAGGTTGGTACAAGAATTGCCCGATAGTGCCCATCATAGGCTTGCTATGGCTTATATGGGATTGTCTTCTATGTACGGGATGCAAAAGATGTATGATTTATCAGAAAAATATGCACTGTATTCCTTGCATGAGGCAGAATTAATAAATGACATTGAGGCGATGTTTCATGCACAATCCAATCTGGGAGATATCTATGTGGAGACTGAACAATATGGAAAGGCTTTGGAAAAATATCTGGAGACACGGAGGTTGTCTGTTATTTTGGAGAAACATGAGGCTATTTCTACCGGAAACTTAGCTCTTGTTTATTATCGTTTGGGAAAGAAAGGGTTGGCGGAACAATATTTTATTGAGAGCCTTGCCATGTCTAAAGAAAAAGCTCCGATAGTTTATTCTATTATTCTGACCGGCTATTGTGAGTTTCTGATTGATAATAAGTCTTATGAAAAAGCTCGTTTGCTCGTTATAGAAGCCATTAAGAACTCTAAGTATACACAGTTGGATGAATATAATGTAAAGTTCCTGCGCATTTTGTCCGAATTGGAAGAGGTTGACCACTTTTCAGTGAGTATTTATCTGTGGATCATTGTTTTATTGATATTAGCATTTGTCTTTATCAAATGGAGAATGGCTGTAAAAAGGAATAAAAGGGCTATGATATACAATGGCAGAGAGACTGGAACAGAAACAGAGGTTTCTTCCTTAGACGAGCAAGCCGGGGAGAGTGTTGAATCTCTGCCAGAATCATACAACGGAAATGATATGTTATTGAAAATACTGGCTTTGGAGGAAAAAATGCCTAAGCTCTGGAAGATTATAACACGTATCAAGAGCATGGCCGGCAGTAAGGCGGATGTATTGAGAGGTATCAAAGAGATTGAGGATGTTCTTAGCTTTTTGACTCCGGAAAAATTAGGGAAAGACTTTACTTTTTATGTAGAACAGGAATCGCAGGAGTTTTATAATAAGCTGAAAAAGAGGCATTCGGACTTGAGCTTATCGGATTTGCGATTGTGTACATTAATTAAATTGGGCCTGAATACCAAAGAGATAGCCAATCTCACTAATAAGTCTGTGCGCGGAGTTGAAAGCGGAAAATTCCGTTTAAAGAAAAAACTCGATTTAGATACTTCAAAAGATATTTATGATTATTTATTGGAAGTAGAGCAGTGGTGATGATGAAATATCAGGAACTATTTTATAACTATTTCACATAGGGACAGTCTTTCTTTTAAGAGCCGATAAGTAGTTTAAAACAAAATATAAACCTGTCTTTCGAAACGATTGTATAAGACTTTTTGATTATCTATATTTCTGTTTATTAGTTTATTATATTGATGTGCGTAGTTTTGAAGTGTGTTCTTATTTGATGGAAGTAGTTATAAATGCAACAAAAATATTCCCGGGGAAACAGAAGGACTATATTTGCGTTCGTTAACGAAGAAGCTCCATTCTGATGCTTCTTTCTGAAAATGAACCAAAATAGTTAATATGAAAAAGAAACTACTGCTACTACTATGCTTTTGCATGATGGGAATGAATTTGATAGTAGCCCAAATTTCAAGAGTTACAGGTACTGTTACCTCAGCAGAGGACGGTCAGCCGATCATTGGTGCCTCTGTATTAATTAAAGATACGGGGATCGGTACGGTGACCGATATTGACGGTAAATTTATCTTGTCCAACGTTCCGTCAAATGCTAAGAAAATTCTGATTTCGTATGTGGGAATGAAGCCACAGGAGGTGTCAATCAAAGCCAATCTGGTCATTGTAATGGAGTCCGATAGCGAGATGATTGAGGAAGTTGTGGTTACCGGTATGCAAAGGATGGACAAACGTCTTTTCACAGGTGCATCGGATAAGTTGTCCGGAGAGGCAACCAAGCTGGATGGTATTCCGGATATCAGTCGTGCTCTGGAAGGTCGTTCGGCTGGTGTTTCTGTACAGAACGTATCCGGCACATTCGGTACGGCTCCCAAGATTCGTGTACGTGGAGCTACTTCTATTTATGGTAGTTCTAAGCCTTTATGGGTAGTCGATGGTGTAATAATGGAAGACGTAACAGAGGTTAGCGCTGATGAACTTTCCTCCGGGGATGCCGAAACCTTGATAAGTTCTGCTATCGCTGGTCTGAATGCCGATGATATCGAAAGTTTTCAGATATTAAAAGATGGTTCGGCCACCTCTATATATGGTGCACGTGCTATGGCGGGTGTAATCGTGGTGACTACGAAGAGAGGTAAATCCGGAGTCAATAAAATCAGTTATACCGGAGAGTTTTCCATGCGTATGAAACCCAGCTATCGCAACTTTAATATTATGAATTCCCAGGAACAGATGGGAGTATATAAAGAAATGGAGGCCGGCGGTTATCTGAAATTTGCCGAATCTTATCGTGCTTCCAACAGTGGAGTTTATGGAAAGATGTATCATCTGATGAATACATATGATCCGGCTACAGGTCAATATATGCTTGCCAATAGACCGGAAACTGTGAATTCGTATTTGCGTGATGCTGAATATCGTAACACGGACTGGTTTGATCTTCTGTTTTCCAATAGTGTTTCTCAGAATCATGCTGTCAGCATGTCTTCCGGAACAGATAAGGCCTCTTATTATACGTCTATCAGTGTAATGAATGATCCGGGATGGTATGCTCAAAGCTCCGTTCAGCGTTACACTGTCAATACGAATGCATTGTATAATATCTTTAAGAACTTCTCTTTAAACCTAATAGGAAACGCTTCTTACCGTAAGCAGAAAGCTCCGGGAGCGCTTGGTTCTCAGACTGATCCGGTGAGTGGTGAGGTGAAGCGTGACTTCGATATCAACCCCTATTCATTTGCATTGAACACATCACGTACTTTAGATCCCGATGAATACTATGTACGTAACTACGCTCCATTCAATATATTCCATGAGTTAGAAAATAACAATATGAATTTGAATGTCGTGGATATGCGTTTTCAGGCAGAAGCAAAATGGAAGATTATTCCTAAAGTAGAAGTTACTGCTTTGGGAGCTTATAAATATTCTACCACTACGCAGACTCATACAGTTGAAGATTATTCCAATCAGGCATGGGCATTCCGTGCTATGGATGATGCGACGATGCGTAATGCCAATCCGTGGTTATATACCGATCCGGATAATACAAACTCTCTTCCGGTGAGTGTACTTCCGGTGGGTGGTTTCTATCGTGAAACGAAATACGGAATGAACAGTTATGATTTTCGTGCAACGATGGCCTATAATGATATGTACAACGATGCTCATATCCTGAATGTATTTGGTGGTATGGAGTTGAATGGAACCGACCGTAGCAGAAGCTGGTTCAACGGTGTGGGTATGCAGTATGATATGGGTTTGCTTGCCAATTATGATTATCGCTATTTCAAACAGGGTAACGAAGAAAACACGTCTTACTATACAGTAAGCCGTACGAAATCCCGTGAGGTTTCTTTCTTTGGTACAGCTACTTATTCCTATCAGGGAAAATATACAGTGAATGGGACGATGCGTTATGAAGGCTCCAATAAACTGGGACGGAGCCGTTCTTCACGCTGGTTGCCTACATGGAACGTTTCGGGGGCATGGAATATGCATGAAGAAAGTTTTTTCGAGACCTTACGTCCTTCTCTCTCTAACTTTACATTGAAAGCGTCTTACTCTTTGACTGCTGACCGTGGTCCCGCTAACGTAACGAACTCATTGGCTGTTATCATAGGATATAATCCCTGGCGGCCTCTATCAAGTGTGAATGAGTCAGGTTTACAGATCTCTGATCTGGAAAACAGTGAGTTGACTTATGAAAAGAAGCACGAATTGAACATTGGTGCCGAAGTTGGTTTCCTCGACAATCGTATCAGTCTGGCTGCCGATTGGTACAAGCGTAATAATTATGATCTGATTGGTTTGATAAATACCATGGGAGTAGGCGGACAGGTATCCAAGTTGGCCAATGTGGCGAGCATGGAATCGCATGGAGTGGAGATTACATTATCTACCAAGAACATTCAGACGAATAATTTCAGATGGACAACGGATCTTATTTTCTCGAATGCAAAGAATAAAGTGACGGAATTAAAATCGGATGCGAATGTGATGGCTATGATTTCGGGCAGTGGTTTTGCATTGGAGGGCAATCCGGTACGCTCATTGTACTCTTTGGACTTCCGGGGATTGAATGAAGAAGGTTTGCCGACTTTTATTAATGAAAAGGGTGAAGTGACGGTGACTGATATTAATTTCCAGGAGCGCGAAAATAAATCTCACTTGGTGTATGAAGGGTCCACAGATCCTACTATTACAGGTAGTTTCGGCAATCTGTTTTATTATAAAGGTTTCAAGTTGAATTTGTTTATAACATATTCATTCGGCAATGTGATTCGTCTTGATCCGGTGTTTAGTAATGCTTATTCGGATCTGGATGCTACTCCGAAAGAGTTTAAAAACCGTTGGACTGTGGCTGGTGACGAAAATGTAACATCGATTCCGGTCATTGCAGATTTACGCCAGAACACAATGAATTCTTATTTGAATAAAGCCTACAATGCTTACAACTACTCAACGGCCCGTATTGCCAAGGGTGATTTTATTCGTATGAAAGAGATTTCATTAACCTATGATTTCCCGAAAGTACTGGTTTCAAAGTTACGTATGAGTAATCTGTCATTGAAGATACAAGGTACGAATCTATTCCTGCTTTATGCAGACAAGAAGTTGAACGGACAAGATCCTGAATTTTTCAACTCCGGTGGAGTGGCGGTTCCTGTTCCTAAACAATTTACATTGACTTTGAGATTGGGTATTTAATAGATTGAAAATTATTATGAAAAGAAATATATTACATATAGCATTAGGTGGAGTCTTGGTATTATCTTCTTGCAGTGATTTTTTGGATACACTTCCCGACAATCGCACTGAAATAGACTCGGCTGATAAAATGGCCAAATTGCTTGTTTCTGCTTATCCTACTACTACTTATATTCTGTTGACGGAAATGGCATCGGACAATGCAATGGACAATGGCATTAGCTATGACTTGATAGGACAGGAACAGGAAGAGGCTTATTTGTGGAAAGATGTAACGGCAGAGTCTAACGACTCTCCTAAAATGTTGTGGGATGCACATTACAATGCCATTGCGGCTGCCAATCAGGTACTTCAAAAGATAGAAGAGGAGGGGAGCCCTGCCAGTTTGAATCCACATAAAGGAGAAGCATTGCTGTGCCGTGCGTATTCCCACTTTGTATTAGCCAATCTCTTTTGTATGCCTTATAATCCGGCTACGGCTTCTGCAGAGTTGGGTATTCCATATGCTATCCGTCCGGAAACAGAAGTAAGGCCCTACTATGAGAGAGGAACATTGGCCGAAACCTATAAGTATATCCAGGAAGATCTGGAAGCAGGTTTGCCATTGATTAATGATAACCTGTATTCGGTTCCCAAATATCATTTTAATATAAAGGCTGCCTATGCTTTTGCTGCCCGCTTTTATTTGTTTACTCAGCAATGGAGCAAAGTGATAACGGCTGCTGATCGTGTATTGGGTGCCGTACCGAGCAAAGTTTTACGCGATTGGAGTGATATTGTACAATCTGCCTCGAAAGATGTGGCAAATGTGTATAATGATCCGAAGTTAGCCTGTAACCTGATGTTTTTACCGTCTTATTCCGATGTTGGCTATGCATTGGGGTCCTATACATTGGGGGAACGTTACGGACATGGTAATGAGATTTTTACGAGTGAAACTGTGGCTGCTTATTACGATGATAATATTTGTCCTTGGGGCCGGTTGGCCATGTTGAATCAGATTAGTGCGTTAGAAACTAAAAACAATTTCTTTAAAAGCCAGATATATTTTGAATATATTGACAAAGAAAGTGGTATTGGTTTTGTACATTATCTGGATATACCATTCCGGACGGATGAAACGCTCCTTTGCCGTGCCGAAGCCTATATCTTATTAGGCGGAGAAGAAAATGAGAACAAAGCATTGGCGGATATTAATATGTGGATTAAGTCGCATAGTACCACAAAAACGGCTACTACCCTGAGAGAAATCAACCGCTTTTATGATGGTATCGGTTATGCTTCTACCGAAAATACACAATTTCGTAGTATTAAGAAACATTTGAATCCACTTGGGTTTACGATAGAAGAGGGATCACAACAAGAAAATATGCTTCAATTAATTCTCCATTTACGCCGTATCGAACTGCTTCATGATGGTATGCGTTGGTTCGACCTGAAACGCTATGGCATTGAATTGGTTCATAATCGGGATGGAAACTCAGACATCGTGCTGAAAAAAGAAGATAGACGCCGTGCTTTCCAGCTACCTCAGGATGTGATAAGTGCAGGTTTACAGGCTAATCCAAGATAATAAGTAAAAAGAAAGAATTATGAAATATAATAAGTGGATATTTATTGTGGCAGTGATAGCAGGGGGGATTCTAACCTCTTGCAGTGAAGATTCATTGAGTGATACAAGTATTTTTGATACGGAGAGCCCTGAAAGAAATGAATTTGACAATTGGCTTCTGACAGAATATGTCAATCCGTATAATATTGATTTTAAGTACCGGTTTGAAGACAAAGAGTCTGATCATCAATACAATCTGCTTCCGGCGGATTATGACAAGTCAATCGCATTGGCTAAACTGGTAAAGTTCCTTTGGCTGGAGTCTTATGAGGAATTGATGAATGATGGGGGCATGTTCATTAAAACCTACTGTCCGAAGATTATAACCCTAATAGGTTCCAAAGCTTATAATCCGGATTCTCACTCAGTAGTGTTGGGTACAGCCGAAGGCGGGTTGAAGGTTGTATTATACAATGTAAATGAGCTGGATACTGAAAATCCTGATGTGGAGGTGTTGAATGAATGGTATTTTAAAACGATGCATCACGAATTTGCTCATATTCTGCATCAAACCAAAGACTATCCGGTGGAGTACAACGAAATCACAATGGGCAAATATACTGGCCCCAGCTGGATGAATTTGTCTGAAAAGGAAGCTTTAGAGTTGGGCTTTATTTCTAATTATGCCAGTACGGAATCTCAGGAAGATTTTGTGGAGATGATAGCCAACTATGTGACTCACGATGCTCAATGGTGGAAAGAGAGAATGAATATGGCTGGTGAAGGCAAAGAAGCTTTGCAGCAGAAACTGGAGATAGTAAAAGAATACTTAATTACTTCCTGGGATATCAGTTTGGACGAACTTCGTACCATTGTTCAACGTCGTTCTGCCGAAGTTTCTTCTCTTGATTTAAGTGGTTTAAAATAAGATACGAATTATGAAAAGAATAAATTATATACTGTTTTTCTTCATGGTATTTACTCTGGCGGCCTGTTCTCCGGAGGAGGAAAATCTGTTTGAGGATTCGTCTGCCAATCGTATAGAAGCATCTCTGACACATGTGAATGAGGTACTGTTGGGTGCAAAAAATGGATGGCTGATGCAATATTATCCGAATGCAACCCAAAAGTATGGTGGATATAACCTGTTCCTGTCCTTTTCTACGGATGGAAAGGTGACAGCGGCCAGTGATGTTGCCGGAGTTGGTGAACGAATGACAAGCTTGTACTCTTTAAAACAATCGGCAGGAATAGTATTGTCATTTGATACTTACAATTCTATCATTCACTTTTTTGCTTCACCCGATAGTGGAGTCGGAGGTATAGGAAGTGGTATGGAAGGTGATTATGATTTTACTGTGATGGATGAATGTACGCCGCAGAAGGTAGTATTGAAGGGTACTAAGTCCGGTTCGTTGGCAGTTATGACTCCAATAGCTGAAAATGTCGACTGGGATGAATACATTAAAAAGATTTTTGACATGAATGATATAATGCAAGAATATCCTGCATTTATTTTTGAAGACGACGGCTACTCACAGGAGCTCACCGTATCCTGGAATCGCCTGGTGCTGACCGAGAAAGACGGAGATAACCTTGTTTATACCTATGCGCCTTTTGTATTGACGGCAGAGGGCCTCGAGTTCTATAAACCTTTTACTCTGAATGGAAAGACATTTACTTCATTAACTTATAAAGATGCGGGAGAGAATAGTTATCTGTATTCGCCAGAATACCCGTCGGTGCAGTTTGTTCCTGATTATCCACTGAACGCTATGTTTGTGAATAATGTATGGTATCTTTCGTTCAGTGGTTTGGGACCTATCGGGCAGAATTTCTGGCAGGAAATTATAGATGCAAATAGTCCTGTTGCTGCCGAAAAGGTGGAATCTGTAGGATTCGAACCTTATGGCGAGGGTGTTTTAGATTATGTGTGGTATACGCAGGTACAAGGATTTGGTTTTTCCGATGCACTAATGTATTATGAATTGTCCGGTAAAAACAAAATTATTATGGAATACAGCGGCTATATGGGTGGTGATTACAGGAACTTTATTCCGGACGGATATGCAACCTGGTGGAGTATCATGCTTTTCATGTCCCGGAGGCAGACTTATACTATAACGGCAGTAGATAATCCGAAGCGTCCTACCAAAATTAAATTGACGCAGGATGATCGTCCTACCAATACAATAATTTTATCCAGAGAACCAATACAATATCCATTTATTAACTGATAAATAAGCTTTTTATCATATATCCGTTTCTTGCCAACAAAGACAAGAAACGGAAACAGAAAGGAGAGGGATAAACGACTTTAATATTAATTTAAAAAAATGTGTATTATGAGGAAAACATTACTTATGGGGGTAGCACTGATAGCAAGTGGTGCTGTGATGGGACAAATTTCGAATTTGGATATAGCGATGCGGACAAGCAATAATGATAAATTTGTTCTGGACTCTATCGTGACGAAGACACGGAATGACAAGCCCGAAAGGAAAGTTTTATATGGCTACGATTCGGAGAAACGTAAGACGTACGAAATGAGTATTACTTACAGTGAGTGGACAACTCCTGCTTTTAAACCGACATATGGAGATTCTATCAGCTATGAGTATAATCAAAAGGGGCTTTTGATAAAAGAGTGTGTTTATCGTAATGAATCTTATGGTGATGTAGTTGATTATCGGTTGAACAGTTATGTTGTTTATGAATATAATGATAAAGATCAGAAGGTAAAGGTAACGACTTACAGATATAACCAGAACATTGAGGATTATGTAGACAATTCGATTAATGAATATGAATATGGGCCTGACGGTTCATTGGTCAGAATGACAGAATCCATCCGTCCGTCAGGGGCACCGTGGGAGACAGCTATTAAGCCGATGCAAGTAAATGCTAAAAATGAATATTCGGATTTCCTGGCAGTTGATGTACCGAAAAAGATAGAAAATTATCATTTTACTGCAGGAGCAGACGGGGGAGAAGGTACTTGGAATCTTAGTTATTACACCATTATGACTTATAATGATAAGAATCAGATGACGAAGCGGGAAAATTATAATATGGATTCCCAGGCCGGAGGGTGGACGGTATCTACCAGTTATGTATACACTCTCAATGAAAGAGGACAGGTAACTTATGAAGAGTACTTTAATAAAAGCTATTCAACAGGACTTTTAGAGATCAGTTCAAAGAAAACTTACACATACGATACGAATGGGAATCTGGCAAAAATAGCTTCGGTGACTTACCAGTCTTACAAAGACGAATGGGTACCCGATAGCTCTCACAGTTACTATTATACTCCTCTTGTTTCTACTTCGATTGGGAATATAGGGGTGCAGAATATGGAAGTGTATTACAACGCTTCGTTAAAAGAAATCTATGTACAGGCAGAAGGCAATATCGGCAATATTTCTGTTTATTCGGTTGCCGGATTGGAGGTAATGCGCGTATCTGCTGTGAATAATAGTCAGTATACACTGGATGTAAGTGGTTTGGAAAAGGGATTGTATGTTGTCAGTCTCATTGCAGACGGTAAAGTTTATAATAAAAAAATATATATCTATGAATAAGTTCTTTTCATATGTATTAATTTGTATAGCCTTGGTAAGCTTCCCGCTTACCGGGGCTATTGCCGCTCCAGTGGAGGGTAATACACCGGAACCTTTGGCTAAAGTTGGCTCTCATTGGAATTACTGGTTTGCCCGAGAGCATAGTTACGGATTCCGTAAATATAAAGTGACGGCACATGAAACGATCAGAGCCGCTGTAGACCGTAATGGAAACGGCAAGAAAGATGCCGATGAAGTTGAAGAAGAGATTCTGGCTGCAAAGATAGAAATATGGCGTAATGAAACGTGGCAAAACTCAACTGAGCCGGGAAAAGCACTTAAAGAAGACGGTACTTTCTATGCTTTTAGAGAGGGGAATAAATCTTATGTTCTTCGCGATGTTGATTTTACTACCGGAGACATGCCAAAGAAATTCTGGTTCAAATGGATTGATATGGATGCAGAACCGGGAGACTCTTGGGTTATTACTCAGTTTGGACAGGATGGAAATACTGTTTACGATTGGGCAGAGGTCAGCTATAAGCGGGAACTTGATATCGATGGCAGAAAGGTACCCGTTATTAAATTTTCTCCGGCTTGCTATAGCCGCTATTCCAAACCGGAAGATTTTACCTCCCGTATCGCTTTGAACGGATTGTTTAATATCGATTTTTGGGAAGTATCTGGTGGTGGTTCTCCCATTCCTGTTGCCAATGGAGTGGTATTTGCTCCTCAAATGTATGAGATGTCTGCCGGGTTGTTGTGTGCCAATGTGAATGATATGTCTTTGGCTACTTCTCAGTTGGAAAATTATGTGAGAAATAATAATCCTACTATTTATGAGCAGTACGAGGATGGGTATTGTGAACTATTACAAGCCCCGGAAGGTTCGGGTGCCAGGAGTATGATAATGCAGACTCCTGTTCATCTGTCGGATAGTGCGGCATTTACGGTGTCTCCCCAAACACGATCTACTCCCCGTACGGTTGCACTGCTGAGTGAAGATGAAGTGATCAAACTCCCGGTAGTGGTGCATGTGGTGTATAATCCGAATACTCCATCGAAATCTATCACCGAAGCGCAAGCTCAGAAAATGATTGATGAGCTGAATAGAGCATACGGTTCCACTGATATGGAGAATGTTCGTGAACCGTTTAAGGGAGTAGTAGGTAATCCGCATATCCAGTTTGAACTTGCTAAGGTTGACCCATCGGGCAATACAACAACCGGCGTTGTTTATCATCAGACGAAGGAGAGTGCTTATCTGCTGCAAGGAACGACTATCTGGGAAAAGTATGCATATAAGTTTGAGGATGATTTAACACCCCGGAACTGGGATCATAAACGTTACATCAATATTTATGTTGTCGATTTGGGCGGTTGGAATGAATTGAGTACGGTGGGTGGATTTGTTACGAACCCCGAATCGGGCTCTGCTTATCAGGCTTATCTGAACTGGGTGGAAAAACAGGATATGACATTCTGGCAATCCTGGCTCGACTCCGAAGAAGGCTCTATGCTCGATGGTTTGACGGTAGATGTATATTATACCTTTGGCGGACGAAATGAAATTAATGATAAAGCTATCTTTAAAACGGCTATTCATGAATTGGGACACTATTTTGGTTTACGTCATCCCAACGTTGTTCTTGTAGATAAGAATGGTATTTACGTTCCTGTTGATGACGGATTTGAAGATACTCCATACACTCAGTTTACACAATATGCTGTGGTAGGTTGTGAAGAACCGGTTTTCCAATGTGGGCATCTCGTGCAAACAGAGAATTATATGGATTATGCGCTGGACTGTGCTTGTATGTTTACAAAGGAACAAGCCGCATTCATGAGAAAATTTGTGGCAGAATCCCGCCCTGGATTAAACGTGGCAACAGGTATTTCTGATATTTCACAGAGTGAAGTCAAGGTTTCTCCTACAGTGGCACGCAAAGAGGTATTCATTGAAGGAGAGTTCATGTCGGCCCAGTTGTTCAATCTGGAAGGGGTAGAAGTAATCCGGATAGAGGGTGACCGGAACGTTATTTCTGTTGAAAATTTAACTCCGGGTATGTATATTCTGCAAGTATCTGCAAATACAAAGGATATGTATAAATTTAAGATTGTTGTACTTGACAATTAATTGAAGATTTTTCTTATTTCAATATTGTTTATGCTCCTTATTTTAGTCTCGTTTGCCGGAGAGGATGAAAACTCTCCGGTAGTTGAAACTAAAATAAGGAGTTTTTGTTGCAAAGTTCAAAAATAACCATTACTTTTGCCGCCCGAAACCTAGAAGGAGAGGTGCTCGAGTGGTTGAAGAGGCACGCCTGGAAAGCGTGTATACCCCTAAAGGGTATCACGAGTTCGAATCTCGTTCTCTCCGCAACAAATGAAGCCCTGCATACATAATTGTATTGCAGGGCTTCCATTTATTGTAATATTTGCTATCCGGATTAGTATTTTGCCCTTCTCAGTTGTATTAATTAAAACGCAGATTAACTCAGATTGATTAATTTAATTAATCCCGAACGGATAAATCAGCATTATACAAAATAATTTTGCAACATTACTTATTAAAAATAGCCTTTATGTTTAAGAAACTTTGCTTCTCTTTGCTAGCCATGTCAGCATGCATCCTTTCTTCTTGTTCAGATTCGTCTGTCAGACAAGAGGTTGCTGTGCTTCCCACACCCGTTCAGTTAACAACACAATCTGGTGCATTTGTATTGAAGAACGAACTAAAGATTGGTGTTTCCGATAAATCATTGTTGCCAGCTGCGGAGTATTTGCAAACTATATTGCAAAATGCAGTGACCTCTACTACGGAAGCAGGTGAACAGTCTGCTGATATTTTTTTGAAATTGACCGATGCAAAAGAGAAAGAGGGCGCGTATAAGCTGAATATCACTTCCGGTAACATTGTAGTGGAAGCTGCTGATTATTCCGGTATCATTTCCGCTATTTCTACTATTCGTCAATTGTTACCCGCCACCATTGAACAGCTTTCTCAGGGTGCTTCTTATTCTATCCCCGCCGTCAAGGTAGAAGATGCGCCGCGTCTGGCATGGCGCGGGATGATGCTCGATGCTTCACGTCACTTCTGGAGCAAGCAGGAGGTGAAGCACGTGCTCGATATGATGGCTCTTTACAAATTGAATAAATTTCACTGGCATCTGACCGATGATCAGGGATGGCGTATTGAAATCAAACAATATCCGCTACTTACCGCAAAAGGAGCGTGGCGTAAATTCAATTCCCACGACAGAGAGTGTATGCATCGTATGGTAGAAGAAGATAATCTGGATTTCCGGATCCCTGAAGATAAGATGGAAATAGTAGAGGGAGATACGTTGTATGGCGGATATTATACACAGGATGACATTAAAGAGATTGTGGCTTATGCCGCTCAGCGTGGCATTGATGTAATACCGGAGATTGATATGCCGGGACACTTCCTGGCAGCTATTAATCAATATCCGGAGATTGCCTGTACGGGGCTGATCGGCTGGGGAAGTGTGTTCTCATCTCCCATTTGTCCGGGAAAGGATTCTACTTTGGAGTTCTGTAAGAATGTTTATAAAGAGGTGTTTCAGCTCTTTCCTTATATGTATGTACATATGGGAGGTGATGAGGTGGATATGGCCAACTGGAAAAAATGTGCTGATTGTCAGCGCCGCATGAAGCGGGAGGGGATACAATCAGAAAATGGATTGCAGGCATGGTTTGTGCGCCAAATGGAGACGTTCTTTATGGAGAACGGAAAGAAGTTTATTGGTTGGGACGAAGTTATTGCAGATGGTCTTTCTGACAATGCTACTATTATGTGGTGGAGAAGCTGGGCACCTAAAGCTATTCCCACTGCTACTTCCGAAGGCAAGCAGGTGATTAATACGGAGAATAATTATTTCTATTTCGATTATCTACAGGATAAAACGACACTGCCTAAGTTATTGGCTTATGAACCCATACCTGCAGAACTTACTCCCGAACAGCAAAAACGGGTGTTAGGTGTACAGGCCAATTTCTGGTGCGAATGGATTCCTTCTATGAAGCGTCTGGAATATATGATGATGCCGCGCTTGCTTGCACTGAGTGAAATAGCTTGGGTAGAACCTTCTGCCAAGCCTAATATAGATGACTTTTACAAAGCCCTTATTCCTCAGTTTAAACGGCTGGATGCTATGAATATTAATTATCGTATCCCCGATTTGGAAGGCTTTTATAATACGAATGCTTTTGTGGATGAAGCCACCCTGGATATCAAATGTCCGCTTCCTGATGCTGAAATACGTTATACTACAGATGGTAAATTTCCGACAAAGGCATCTCAACTATACGAGGGGCCGCTGAAGGTGACAGAAACCACAGAGTTTACATTGCGCACATTCCGTCCTGATGGTTCGGCTTGTGATATGGTGAAAACTAAGCTTGTGAAAGCTCCTTATGCAGAGGCAGATGGTACGGCAACTGTTTCAGGAGACGGGTTGAATGTTGTATGGCATGATTTTAAGGGAGAGAAATGTGCTGATATTGATGCTGCTCCGGTGAAGGATACATATGTGGTTGAAACGGTGTCTATCCCTGAGGGAGTGAAAGGAGATATCGGACTGGTGTTGAAAGGCTACTTGCAGGTCCCGGTCGATGGAATATATACACTGGCTTTGCTTTCGGATGATGGCAGTACGCTGTTGATTGACGGAAAACTGCTCATTGATAATGACGGACCTCATTCACCGCGTGAAGTAATAGCTCAGGTGACTTTGAAGGAGGGACTTCATCCGATTGAAATTCGTTACTTCGACAATAATGGCGGTACGTTGGAGATGTCTTTAATCAATGAAAAAGGAGAAAAACAAATACTTGGTAAAGATTGGTTGAAGCATTAAGAAAGTATTATATATATTATCACAGAATAGCATGGCGTTTCAGAAAATGCTATTTCTCTGATTTCTAGCAATAAAACTCTGCTCCACTCTGTGGTGAGTTCAACTCAAAAGGGAGAAGTCCTGTTGTATTTAAAAATATAGCGGGACTTCTTCCTTTTTGTTAATGAACATGAAAAAGAATCCTTCCGGTTTAACTTTCCCCTTCATCTGAGTTCTAACCTATAAAGCCCAGAAGAACAGATGATAAACGAAAATAAAATCAGGGAGACTTGTGCTTCCAATCCTGAAAAGGGGTTCAGAATGCTGGTAGACAGTTTTCAGGAACCGATATATTGGCACATACGGCGTCTTGTTGTGTCCCATGAGGATGCGGAAGATATTATTCAGGAAGTTTTTATCCGTATTTTCCGGCATTTGGAACAATTTCGTGAAGAGAGTTCGCTTATTACCTGGATTTATAAGATAGCCACTAACGAGAGCCTTCGCTTCTTGAAAACCCGCAAAGCAGAGGTTGTTTCTGCTGAAGAGATACAGGAGGAATTGCTCGATAAGTTGAAAACTTCCGATTACGTAGACTATGAAAATGAGTTGGCTGTGAAGTTTCAGACGGCTATTCTGAAATTGCCGGAAAAGCAACGGGTGGTGTTTAACCTCCGTTATTATGACGAACTGGACTACGAGGCCATTAGCCAGATAACGGGTGACCGTGCGGAGACACTCAAAGTGAATTATCACTATGCGAAAGAAAGAATAAAGGAATACATTGTAAATAGTTAGAGTTATGAACAGAGATTTTGATTTTGATGACATTGGGAAGCGGATGCCTTATAAAACGCCTGAATCTTTCTTTGAAGACAACCGGCGTAGGATACTAAAGCATACGTGTGGAGAGGAACGCCGTGTGAAGAATCGGTTGCACATTATCATTCCGACTGTATTGGCTGCCGCTGCGCTATTGGCCGGATTGTTATTCATGCCACTGGAACCGGGGGGGGGTGAGGTACCTACTGCATCACCGACTCTTGTGCTGATGGCTGAAACGGAGTCTGCTAACTCGGATGCGATGGATCATTTTATAGAGAATCTGTCGGATGAAGAACTACAGGAACTTGCCGAACTTTCGGAAACTGATATATTTTTATTTTAATAGATAATTAAAAAAGAAGGAGAACAAATGATGAAAACAAGAATTATTATTATGCTTTTGGCTGTTGTTGCTATGTGTAACCAGTCCGCTTTTGCACAAGAGAAAAAACGTCCGGATAGAGAACAGATTCAGGCCATGCAATGTAATCAGGTAGTGAAGGCGTTGATGCTCGATGATGCTACTGCTGCTAAATTCGTTCCTGTGTATCAGAAATATCTGAAGGAGTTGAGTGAGGTACGTATGGAGAATGCCCGCAAACCCAGAGTGAAGGATGCAGCTGCTACACAGCCAGCTCCGAAGGCTATCCCTACGGATGCGGAAGTAGAAAAAGCGATTAAAGATCGTTTTACACAGAGCCGTAAATTGCTGGATATACGTGAGAAGTATTATAATGAATTTCGTAAGATACTTTCTCCTAAACAGATAATGAAGATTTATCAATTAGAGAAAGGGAATGCACATAAATTTCAGAAAGAATGGAAAAAACGCCAAGGACAAAAACAGGGACAACGGGCGGAAGCAAAGAAGGGTAATATGCAACGTGGCAACAACAATGTGAAGTCGCAGAAATAAGCTCAATTTGTGATGAATAATAAGAATGTACACTTTTGTCATACAAGAATGTACATTCTTGCTATATATAAGTGTACACTCTTGTATGACAAAAGTGTACATTCTGATATTTGTTGATTATCAGTGCGTTATGTTTTTGTATTGAAACGCATATAGCTTTGTTTTTATTGCATGCAGGCGAGGTGTAGTCTCCAGGCAGGATGAACCATTTCTTTATTTGTTGGTTCATTCAGTATAATATTAAGTATCAATTTATGACTCAGATAAAAATTAAGCGGGTATATGAAGAACCTGCCGATACAGATGGATATCGCGTTTTGGTAGATCGCCTATGGCCTCGGGGGATGAAAAAAGAGTATTTGAAATATGATGTCTGGGAAAAAGACATCACTCCTTCTCCGGATCTGCGTAAATGGTTTCACGGAGATATTGCCGGACATTGGAAAGAGTTTGCAGCAATGTATGAAAAAGAACTGGAAGGCTCTGCTGCTGCTGTAAAGGAGTTTCTTACAAAAATAGCGTCTTATAAAGTTGTTACTCTACTGTATGCTTCCAAAGAACCTGTATATAATCATGCTCGTATTTTGCAACAATATTTAGAGATACACCTTAAGTAATAGTTACTTATTATCGTTTTTTTGCTACTTTTGCCCTCCGGGGCGTTAGTGTTTTTTGCTTTTCAGTTGTATTATATACTGTAAGAGGCCACACTTTTGTCTTCTTAAAACTAATATGTATTGAAACATTTCAAAAAAACGAATAGATATGAGACTTATTTCTGCACTAATCGGATGCTCTTTGTTACTGGGAATGGCCGCTTGTACTCAGACATCTACATCGCAAGACTACACGGATTTTGTAAATCCTTTCATCGGTACCGGAGGACACGGACACACTTATCCGGGAGCGGTGGTTCCCAATGGTATGATTCAACCGAGTCCGGATACACGTATTTATCAGTGGGATGCCTGTTCGGGCTATTACTACAATGATTCTACCATCAATGGATTTTCGCACACTCATCTTAGCGGTACAGGGTGTGGCGATTATGGTGATGTACTACTGATGCCTACTGTTGGCAAACAGGATTATCAGGCTATGGGTTCGAAAAGCCAGCAGATGGCTTATGCATCCGCTTTTTCACATCAGAATGAAATGGCTCAACCGGGGTATTATTCTGTAGTGCTGGACCGGTACAATGTGAAAGCAGAACTTACGGCAACTAAACGCGCAGCCATTCATCGTTATACTTTTCCACAATCTGATGAATCGGGTTTTATTCTCGATTTAGACTATAGCCTGCAACGCCAGAAGAATGAAGAAATGGAATTGGAGGTAATCAGCGATACAGAAATATGCGGACGTAAGAAAACGGTTTACTGGGCTTTTGATCAGTATATCAATTTCTATGCAAAATTCTCTAAACCATTTACTTATACAATGGTGACTGATTCTATGGTGCTCGACGAAGGTGGTCCTTTGTTGCCTACTGCTAAAGTTTTGCTGCATTTTAATACCAAAGCCGGTGAAGAGGTGTATGTGAAAGTGGGTATTTCGGCTGTTGATATAGATGGAGCACGCAAGAATGTAGAAGCTGAGATTCCCGAATGGGATTTTAATGGCGTTCGTAAAGCGGCACGTGCTTCATGGAATGACTATCTGGCAAAAATAGATATTGATACTGATGATAAGGATCAGAAAACGATGTTCTATACCGCTCTTTATCATACTGGTATGCAGCCCAATCTCTTCACTGACGTAGACGGTCGTTATTTGGGTATGGATCTGAAAGCTCATCAGGGTAGTGTGAATGAACCGATGTATACTATATTCTCTTTGTGGGATACGTTCCGTGCTTATCATCCGTTGATGACCATTATTGATCCCGATTTGAATGAAGCATTCATTCGCTCTCTTATCCAAAAGCAACGTGAAGGTGGTGTATTCCCCATGTGGGAACTGGCTGGTAACTATACCGGTACAATGATTGGTTACCATGCAGTGCCGGTCATTGTAGATGCTTATATGAAAGGGTATCATAACTTTAATGTAAATGAGGCTTATAAAGCCTGTTTACGTGTGGCTGAGTATGATACGACAGGGATTAAGTGTCCTCCGTTGGTACTGCCTCATCTGATGCCACAAGCCAAATACTGGAAAAATAAAATAGGTTATGTACCTTGCGATAAAGACAATGAGGCTGTAGCCAAGGCGTTGGAATACGCCTACAATGACTGGTGTATCTCTGCATTTGCCGAGAGCCTTGGAGATGCTGCCAATCATGAGAAGTATGCCAAATTTGCCGAAGGGTATAAAACTTATTTTGATCCGTCCACACGTTTTATGCGTGGACTTGACAGTAAGGGTAATTGGCGTACACCGTTTAATCCCCGCTCTTCTACACATCGCAACGATGATTATTGTGAAGGAACAGCCTGGCAATGGACTTGGTTTGTACCTCACCAGATTGACGGACTGGTTGAACTGATGGGGGGCCGCGAAGGGTTCATTAGCAAACTCGATTCATTGTTTACTGTAAGCTCTGTTTTGGAAGGTGAAAATACTTCAGCTGATATCTCCGGTCTGATCGGACAATATGCTCATGGCAATGAACCCAGTCATCACATTATTCATATGTATAATTACGTGGATAAGCCTTACAGAACACAGGAACTTGTAGACAGCGTATTGCAAACGTTGTATTTCAATGATCCGGATGGGCTTTCGGGCAATGAAGACTGTGGTCAGATGTCTGCATGGTATATACTCAATGCGATGGGATTCTATCAGGTATGTCCCGGAAAACCAGTGTATTCTATCGGTCGCCCTCTTTTCAACAAAGCTACGGTGAATCTGAAAGATGGTAAGAAATTTACGGTTATAGCTAAAAATAATAGTCGTGAGAATAAGTACATCCAGTCTATGGTGTTGAATGGAAAACCGCTGGATAAACCTTTCTTTACACATCAAGACATTGTAGATGGGGGTACATTGGAATTAACAATGGGGAAGGTAATTAAAAAATAAAAATTAAAAAATAAAAGAGGAGCTGCGCTGTAGGTTGAGAGAACAACTACAGTGCAGCTTTTTTTTCCTCCCCTCTCTTTCCAATTAATATTTAATTTTCAACTTTCAACTTTCAATTTTCAATTAAATAATCCTACCTTTGCTGTCGGAACCCCAAAACCAATAAGTTATGAAGTATAAATTATTAGTTCTTGATGTAGACGGAACGTTGCTCAATAGTGAAAAGGAAATCAGTAAACGTACCCTTGCCGCTTTATTGAAAGTGCAGCAGATGGGAGTACGTATCGTATTGGCTTCCGGCAGACCTACATATGGCCTTATGCCCCTTGCCATGAAGCTGGAACTTGGAAACTATGGAGGCTTTATTCTGTCTTATAATGGTGGGCAGATTATCAATGCGCAAAATGGTGAACTCCTGTTTGAGCGTAGGATAAACCCTGAGATGTTGCCTTATCTGGAAAAGAAAGCCCGTAAAAACGGTTTTGCTATCTTTACCTATCATGACGACACTATTATTACCGATTCACCCGAAAATGAACATATACGCCAGGAAGCTGAGCTTAATGGTCTGAAGATAATCCCTGAAACGGAATTTTCAATTGCAATAGACTTTGCTCCTTGCAAATGTATGCTTGTCAGTGATGATGAAGAAGCCCTTGTGGGACTTGAAGAGCACTGGCGCAAACGACTGAACGGTGCGTTGGACGTATTCCGTTCCGAACCCTACTTCCTCGAAGTGGTCCCTTGTTCTATTGATAAAGCGAATACCTTGGGAGCTTTGCTCGAAACACTGAATATCAGTTCAGAAGAAGTTATCGCTATTGGTGATGGTGTTTGTGATGTTTCTATGATACAGTCTGCCGGGCTGGGCATTGCTATGGGTAATGCGCAGGATTCAGTAAAGGTATGTGCTGACAGAATCACCACTTCTAATGATGAGGATGGAGTAGCGATAGCTGTAGAGAAAGCTATTCTCTCAGAAATACGTCCGGCAGAAGTTCCTTTGGACGAACTTAATCAACGGGCTCGCCATGCCTTGATGGGAAACCTGGGCATTCAATATACTTATGCTTCTGAGGATAGGGTAGAAGCTACTATGCCGGTAGACGAACGTACCCGTCAGCCATTCGGTATCCTTCATGGAGGGGCAACGCTGGCACTGGCCGAAACAGTGGCAGGACTCGGTTCGATGATACTCTGCAACCCCGACGAAATAGTAGTAGGTATGCAAGTCAGTGGAAATCATATATCCTCTGCTCACGAAGGAGATACGGTGAGAGCTGTGGGAACAATTGTTCATAAAGGACGCTCTTCGCATGTCTGGAACGTGGATGTGTTTACTTCTACAGCCAAGCTGGTGTCTTCAATACGGGTAGTAAATAGTGTATTGAAAAAAGGATGATTAATACAGGAGAACAGGAAGCCTATATCCTCGTGGATCGTTTTATTGAGACTGGAATGCCTTTTGCCATGTATCGTATACCGGGAGAAAAGGTTATCCATTTGATGGTACAACTCAACAGTGAAGTAAGTCTGTTTAATGATATAGAAGAGTTGAATGGACGGAGTGGCTTTGTGATAGCCCCTTTTCGGATAGGGAAGGATGCACCGATTGTGTTGCTGAGGCCGGATGAAGTATGTGAAATAGAGTTTGACTCAACGAAAGAGTGTTCGGATGACATAAAGCCGGATTATTATAGTCCGGTAGCGGAACGGGCGCCAAAGTCTGTTCATTATGCGCCATGTACGGACAAATATGCCGGTTGTTTTGGCATTTTCATCAAGGCATTGCGTCAAAAGCAGTTCGATAAGTTGGTACTTTCCCGTGATCAGAAACTGGACGTTCCATCGAAATTTTCACCGGCAGCAGCTTTTCATGAGGCTTGTAGGAGGTATCTGTATTCCTATGTCTATTTATGCTATACTCCACAAACCGGGGTATGGTTGGGTAGTACTCCGGAAATTATTCTTGCAGGAGAAAAAAATGAATGGAGCACGGTAGCACTGGCTGGTACACAGTCTCTTCAAAATGGAAAATTACCACAAGAATGGGATGATAAGAACCGTGAAGAACAGGAGTACGTTGCTTCGTATATTCGGAGCCAGCTTCTTTCTTTTAATATCCATCCTGAGGAAAACGGTCCTTATCCGGCATTTGCCGGGGCACTGTCTCATTTGAAGACTGATTTTCATTTCTCATTGCCGGATAGCAATAAACTGGGAAATTTGCTGAATTTGTTGCATCCCACACCTGCCGTTTGCGGACTTCCCAAAGAAGAGGCATATCGGTTTATTCAGGATAATGAGAAGTACGATCGTCGATATTACTCTGGTTTCATTGGTACATTGAATCCCAGTGGAAAGACTGATTTATATGTTAATTTGCGTTGTATGAATATAAGTTCTGAACAATTGACTCTCTATGCCGGTGGCGGATTGCTCGCTTCTTCCGAATTGGAGGACGAATGGTTGGAGACGGAAAAGAAAATGCAAACAATGCTTAATCTAATTGACAGTTGACAGTTGACAATTGACAATTGACAGTGAGCTGCGCTATGATACTGCATAGTAACTGTCAATTGTCAACTGTCAACTGTCAATTAAACAACTTTCAACTAAATAAAGTGTATACAGATAAGAAGAATATTCTCCAATTAGTGGCGTTGCTCGAAGCACATGGAGTGACGAAGATTGTATTGTGTCCGGGGAGTCGTAATATTCCCCTTGTTCATACCCTGTCCACCCATCCTTCCTTTAAGTGTTATTCTGTAACGGATGAGCGTAGTGCCGGGTTTTTTGCTATTGGGTTAGCTCTGAATGGTGGAGCACCTGCTGCCGTATGTTGTACTTCCGGTACAGCTTTGCTCAATCTATATCCGGCTGTAGCCGAAGCTTTTTATCAGAATGTTCCTTTGGTTGTCATCTCTGCTGACAGACCTGCTGCCTGGATAGGGCAGATGGATGGGCAGACTTTACCGCAACCGGGTGTTTTTGGCACGCTGGTGAAGAAATCAGTAAACCTTCCGGAAATCTATACGGATGAAGACGAATGGTATTGTAATCGTCTGGTTAATGAAGCTTTGCTGGAGACACATCATCATGGCAAAGGACCGGTACATATCAATGTCCCTGTCACCGAGCCGATATTCCGTTTCACTACTGAGACACTTCCTGAAGTACGGGTTATTACCCGTTATCAGGGTTTGAATATTTATGACCGGGATTATAACGATCTTATCCAACGGCTCAATCAATATCAAAAGCGTATGATTATTGTCGGACAGATGAATCTGATTTATTTGTTTGAAAAAAAATATTCGAAGCTACTTTACAAGCATTTTGCCTGGTTGACAGAGCATATTGGAAACCAGACCATTCCAGGTATTCCTGTGAAGAATTTCGATGTGGCAATTTATGCAATGGACGGAGAGATGCAAGGAAAAATGGCACCGGAACTATTGATTACTTACGGTGGACACGTTGTATCCAAACGTCTGAAGAAGTTTTTGCGGAATAATCCTCCAAAAGAACATTGGCATGTATCTCCCGATGGAGAGATAGTCGATCTTTATGGTTCATTGACAACTGTGATAGAAATGGACCCCTTTGAATTTCTTGAAAAAATTGCATTTTTACTTGAGAACAAAACACCTCAGTATCCTTTGTTGTGGGAGAACTTCTGTAAAACATTGCCACAACCCGAGTTACCTTATTCGGAGATGTCTGCAATCGGAGCATTGATACAAGCATTACCCCAACAGTGTGCGCTTCATTTAGCTAACAGTTCGGCGGTGCGTTATGCCCAGTTGTTCACTGTTCCTGCAACGGTAGAAGTTTGTTGTAATCGGGGGACGAGTGGTATTGAAGGTTCTTTATCCACTGCTGTTGGCTATGCTGCGGCTTCGGACAAATTGAACTTTGTAGTCATTGGCGATCTTAGTTTTTTCTATGATATGAATGCTTTGTGGAATGGAAATTTTGGTGCGAATCTGCGTATTCTGCTGTTGAATAATGGAGGAGGGGAAATTTTCCATACGCTGCCGGGATTGGAAATGTCGGGTACATCGCACAAATTTATTACTGCTGTTCATAAAGCATCTGCCAAAGGATGGGCGGAAGACCGCGGTTTTCTTTACCAGAAAGTGGAAGATGAGGTGCAATTAGAAGAAGCAATGCAATTGTTTACACAACCGGAGCCTATGACGCAACCGGTATTGGTAGAGGTCTTTACCAATAAGAATAAAGATGCAAGAATTCTGAAAGACTTCTATCATCAGGCTGCCGGACGTGAAAGTGCACCGAATAAAGAGAAGAAATAAATAGTACTTCAAATTTCATTCATAGTTATGGCAGCGTTTTATTGAAACGCAAATAATCGCATATTAGATGGTTTGCTGTATTTGAGGGGATGATATTCTTTGCGTGAATTTGCGATAATCTGCGTTTCAATGATACGGTTATTTAATTAGGATACAGTACTTAAATTTATAAAAAAGAAGAATATGTCAGAAAGAAAATGGGAAACAATCAAAGAATACGAAGATATTCTTTTTGATTACTATAACGGCATTGCCCGTATTACTATCAATCGCGAACGGTATCGTAACGCATTCACGCCTACTACTACCGGTGAAATGAGTGATGCGATGCGTATTTGCCGTGAAGAGGCCTGTATCAGTGTAGTTGTTATTACCGGAGCAGGCGATAAGGCTTTTTGTAGTGGTGGCGATCAGAATGTAAAAGGTCGCGGAGGTTATATTGGAAAGGATGGGGTACCTCGTCTGAGTGTATTGGATGTACAGAAGCAAATTAGAAGCATTCCTAAACCTGTTATTGCTGCTGTAAATGGTTTTGCTATTGGTGGCGGACATGTGCTCCATGTGGTTTGTGATCTTAGTATTGCGTCAGAGAATGCCATCTTCGGACAGACGGGACCTCGTGTAGGTAGCTTCGATGCTGGTTTTGGATCCTCATATCTTGCCCGTGTGGTAGGACAGAAAAAGGCACGTGAAATTTGGTTCCTTTGCCGTAAGTATAATGCACAAGAAGCACTTGATATGGGATTGGTGAATAAAGTGGTACCTTTAGAGCAACTCGAAGATGAATATGTTCAGTGGGCAGAAGAGATGATGCAACTCAGTCCGCTTGC
Source organism: Bacteroides sp. 41_26 (assembly GCF_949740115.1). Classification (NCBI taxonomy): domain Bacteria; kingdom Pseudomonadati; phylum Bacteroidota; class Bacteroidia; order Bacteroidales; family Bacteroidaceae; genus Bacteroides; species Bacteroides sp. 41_26. The sequence continues at coordinate 81,643 of NZ_CATJGZ010000081.1, read as the reverse complement.
TCTTCGTATGATTAAAGCCGGATTGAATGCTGAGCTTGACGGACAGGCAGGCATTCAGGAGTTGGCGGGTGATGCAACGATGCTGTATTATATGACTGATGAGGCTCAGGAAGGAAAAAATGCTTTTCTTGAAAAGCGTAAACCAGATTTTAAACAATTTCCCAAATTGCCATAATAAAGAAGATCGGCTTTCTTTAAGAGTATAAATGCTATGTACGATATAAAGATTCATCCTCATAAGCTCCATTTTAAGCAGCCGGCGGGTACATCACGAGGTATTTACGTCACTCGTGATGTATGGTATCTTCATCTTACTTCTGATATGTATCCCGATAGGATAGGTATTGGTGAGTGTGCTCCGCTCCCTAAACTGAGTTGCGATGATATTCCTGATTATGAATCAGTCTTATCCCGAATCTGTAACCGTGTGGCTGCCGAAGGGACTTTTTCGGTAGAAGAACTTCGGGAGTATCCCTCTATTCTCTTTGGACTCGAAACTGCTTTCCGTCATCTGGAGGCAGGGAGTTTTGCACTTTGGAATACGCCTTTTTCACATGGAGAAGTTGGAATTCCTATTAATGGTCTTATCTGGATGGGCGATTACAAAAAAATGCTTGAACAGATTGAAATGAAGATGCAAACAGGATTCCGTTGTATCAAATTAAAAATAGGTGCTATCAATTTTGAGGAGGAACTGACTTTATTACGTTTTATTCGTTCTCATTTCTCTGCAAAGGAAATAGAGCTTCGTGTGGATGCTAACGGTGCTTTTTCTCCGGTTGATGCAATGGATAAGTTAAGCCGTTTGGCGGAGCTTGACCTGCATTCCATAGAACAACCTATTCGTGCCGGACAGTGGGAGGAAATGGCACGTCTTACTGAGGTAAGCCCTTTGCCTATCGCATTGGATGAAGAGTTAATCGGAATCAATACCTCAGAAAATAAGCGGCGTTTGCTTGAACAGATCCGTCCTCAGTATATTATCTTGAAACCATCTCTTCATGGAGGTATTGCCGGTGGTGACGAATGGATTCGTTTGGCTGAGGAGCTGACAATCGGCTGGTGGATTACTTCTGCTCTCGAATCTAATATTGGATTGAATGCTATTGCTCATTGGTGTGCTACATTTAATAATCCTTTGCCACAGGGACTTGGTACCGGTGCCTTGTTCACTAATAATATAGAGATGCCTCTTGAAGTAAGGAAAGATTGCTTGTGGTATTCTGTAACACATTAATTATTGATTTGTCATGCAACTGAATAGATGTGAGCAGAGTTTGACATTAGAAGGCAAAAAGTACTCCCGGGAAGAAATAGTGCATCTGATTAGTAATGTTTCAGAAGTGACTTCTCCTTTTTTGCTCGATTTATATCATTTTCTTGCTGATTGGTTTAATGACTCCCCTTTTATAGAAGTCCATACTTCGGGCTCTACCGGGATACCCAAAGTGTTGATGGTCCGTAAAGAACAGATGATGCAAAGTGCCCGTTTGACTTGTGAGTTTTTGAATCTTCGTATAAATGACACTGTTTTACTCTGCATGCCTTTACAGTATATTGCTGGTAAAATGGTAGTGGTTCGCGCATTGGTGGCTGGCTTAAATCTTATATTACGTACTCCCTCCGGGCATCCGCTTGCCGATGTGGATATGCCACTTCGTTTTGCGGCAATGGTACCTTTACAGGTTTTTAATACCTTGCAGGTACCACAAGAGAAAGAGCGTCTTAGTCACACAGATATACTTATTATAGGTGGAGGTGCTATTGATGCAGCTCTTGAGACAGAGATACGTTCATTACCCGGAGAAATTTATTCTACTTATGGCATGACAGAAACACTTTCACATATCGCTTTGCGCAGGTTAAATGGTGTTTCTGCCTCTTTATATTACCGGCCGTTCCCTTCAGTCGAGCTTTCATTATCTCCTGAAAGTACATTAATGATAAAGGCACCCTTGGTTTGTGACGAAGTGTTGGTTACAAATGATGTGGCACAACTTTATCCGGATGGTAGTTTTATCATCATTGGAAGAAAGGACAATATTATTAATAGTGGAGGAATTAAGATACAGGCAGAAGTAGTGGAGGAATTATTGAAATCTCTTATAACAGTTCCTTTTGCAATAACCTCCATTCCGGATTTAAAGTTAGGACAGGCGGTTGTACTTCTGTTGGAAGAAGGAATGAATACAGATATGCTAAAAGAAAAGATTCATTCTGTATTACCTAAATATCAATGCCCCAGGCAAATACTTGTAATTTCTCATCTCCCTCTTACAGGTAGTGGAAAAATAGATCGGGCTAACTGTAGATTGTTTGCGGAAAAAATGGTACAAATATGATCCTTTTTTTATCTATTACTTTATAAGGATCGAATATAATATATGAAAATTAAAAATGGTAGATAATCCTTTAATTCTACACGTAAAATTTTAAGAGCCTGACCGATTCGGTAATTAACAGTCTGTGGAGAAACTTTTAATTTGAGGGCAATTTCTTTATGGGTGAGATGATACTTCCTGTTTAATTCATAAGCCTCCCGAAATTCAACAGGTAGTTTTGCTAATGCTTTGTCATAAAGTCTGAATAGTTCGTTTTCTAAATAAAAGTCAGGACTTATGAACTCTTTCTCGTATTTATCGGCTATTTCTTGGTGGACTTTTCGTTTAATTTCATGATGAGTTATACGATTTAATGCCTTGTTTTTTACTATGGTAAAAAGCAGAGTTTTTAGTGTAAGCTCTGCAATCAGACTTGAACGGTTTTCCCATAACCACATCATGGTATCTTGTACGATTTCTTCTGATTCAATTTGGGAAACATATTGAGAACAAAACGCACATAATCCTCGAAAATAATAACGGTATACTTCTTCGAAAGCCTGTACATCGCTGTCCTTTAATGCGGCGATTACGGTACTATTATCATTTATATCTAAAGGTTTAGTAAAGTTCCCCATTCTTTTTAATTAAATATACAACAAACATACTTATAATTTCTCCATTCTCAAAATGAATCATTAAATAATATTTTTTTTTCTATTTCATTTAGTATCTTTGCTGCCACAATTGTATTACCTACGACAATAGTATATATTAGGTATAAAGATTGAACATGATGGATGAAATGAAATTACTGAGCTACTTCAATGGAGAACTCAGTGAAGAGGAAGTTTTACAAGTAGAGACTTGGTCCAAAGCTTCTGAAGAAAACCGGAAGCTACTTGAACAAATATATTATACAGCATTTGTCGGGGATCGCGTTGCTGTGATGAACTCAGTTGATGTAGAAGGTTCTCTGAAGAAGTTGAAAGTCGCAATGAAGCCCAAAGAGAGTGCAGTAAAGAAGCGTCGCTCTATTGGTTGGAAGCGTTATGCTATTCCATTGGCTGCTTTTCTCACTGGAATTGTATTTACTATCGGCTTTTCTTATTTGGCATTAAATAAAACATCGAATTATATTGTGGCAACAACAGCTGGACAGCGTGCGCAGTTTGTGTTGCCGGATGGTTCTAAGGTATGGTTGAATGCCTCTACTCAGTTAGCTTATAAATCTTCTTTATGGAGTCGGGAACGTCAGGTAAATCTTACGGGTGAAGCTTATTTTGAGGTGGCACGTGATGAACATGCTCCTTTTATTGTAAACAGCAAAAACATAAAAACGCAGGTGTTGGGTACGAAGTTTAATGTACGTGCTCGTGCTGCAGAAGAGAAAGTTGTTGCTACTTTGCTGAAAGGTTCTATTCGTGTTGATTTACCTCGGGAAAATAATGAGGGTTTCATTTTAAAACCAGGACAGATTCTTAATGTGAATACTTCAACTCTGCAGGCAGAACTTACAGAATCTTCTTCACCCCGGGATGTACTTTTATGGATACAAGGAAAACTTGCTTTTGAGCAAGCTACGTGTTTAGAAATGACGCGATGTCTTGAACAGCACTTTGACGTTCATTTTTATTTTAAAGATGAACAATTAAAAAAAGAACGTTTTACTTGTGAGTTCCGTACGGATGATAATATAGAAGATATTCTCTCTGTATTATCATTAACCAAACGTTTTCAGTATAAAATAGACGGAAATAAGATCTATTTATCTGCCGGGAAATAAAAATAGATAAATTCTAAGTACTCATCAACTAATAAATTAGAGAGAGTATATCAAAGAAGAGTTTGCATGTGATCTACGTGTCTCTCTTTGATATACTCTCTTTGTCTTTTTATCTATCTTTTATTCATATCTTTTTTAGACTATTGGGGTTTTTAACATCCTTTTTTTCTCTTTTCTTTTAAATTTTTCTCTTTTCTTTTAGTAACTATGCTCTGTTAACTGTATTATTTTAGTAAAAGCGAAATAACAACCAATATAATAACCTAAAATAATTATAGATAATGAAAGATATTCCATAAAAAAGATTTCCTGTATTGGATTTTATATTGAGATGGTTTCTTAATCTGTTAATGTTAAAAGAATACGAAATGAAAAAAATTACAAAGTACAAGATTAAATTCTTGTTGGGGTTCCTTTTCCTTTTTATTCCAGCCTTTTTAAGTGCATCTGCACAAAATGTACTGTTAAATCTGGATTTTACTAATGTCCCTTTGAGTAAGGTGCTGAACGAAATTGGTCGGCAAACTTCTCTGTCAGTTGTATATAATACTAAAGATATTAATCCTGATAGAGTAGTGACGATTAAAGCTAATCGTGAGAAATTAGGGACTGTTATGAATCGCTTACTTAAAAATACTAGTGCCTCTTTTTCAGTACGGGATAAGTATTTGGTGCTCTTTACAAAAGAAGTGGATGAAGTGAGAAACGTGACACAGCAGAACAAACGTATAATAAAAGGAGTAGTAACGGATGAAAACGGTGAGCCTTTGATTGGAGTAAGCGTACTGGTTAAGGGAACTACTACAGGAACTATTACTGATATGGACGGAATTTATTCCCTTGAAGTGCCTGAAGATGGTGTATTGGAATTTTCCTATATTGGTTATCAAAAAATATCATTATCGATTGCAGGGCGTACCTCTTTCAATGTAACAATGAAAGAAGATGCACTACAATTAAATGAAGTGGTAGTTACTGCTATGGGTATCGAACGCAAAGAAAAGTCCTTGACGTATGCAACTCAAAAAGTGAGCGGTGAGGAGCTAATGAAAGTGCAAGATGCCAATTTTGTTAACTCACTGCAGGGAAAGGCGTCTGGTATTACAATTACTCCAAGTGCCGGTGGCGCCGGTGGTGCATCAAAGATTTTATTAAGAGGAAACAAGTCAGTTTTAGGAAACAATAGCCCTTTAGTAGTGGTAGATGGTATTCCTATGACCAACAATATTAGTGGACAAAAAGGCTGGGGGGATGGTTCTGGTATTAATTACTCAGGTACATCTGAAGGTTCTGATCCTCTTTCAACCATTAATCCTGATGATATTGAGAGTCTTAACATTCTAAAAGGCGCTAATGCAGCTGCTCTTTATGGTAGTGCAGCTGCGAATGGTGTCATTATGATCACTACTAAGAAAGGTAAAGAGGGACGTATCGATGTCAATATTTCTTCTAATGTTACATTTGAAAAACCATTATTAACTCCTGAAATACAAAATATCTATGGTGCGTCTCTTAATCTGTCTGCGAACACATTAGCTCTTGATAGTTGGGGCAAAAAGTTGACGGATATGACATCAGAAGAGCTTGCTTATGAAGGAGCTCATTTACGCAATTATGCAAATGATGATGTTGATGATTTTTTTCAAACAGGTGTTACTGTGAATAACTCAATATCATTGAGTGGAGGATCGGAAAAGATACGTTCTTATTTTTCATTTGCTAATTCTCATTCGGATGGTATGGTTCCCAGGAATAATTACAATAGAAATACGCTTTCTTTTAGACAGAGTTATGCGCTATTTAATAAGAAATTGAATATTGATGTATCTGTGAATTATGTACATACTGTTCTGCGTAATCGACCTGGTGGTGGTACGGCATTAAATCCGTTGTATGACCTTTATACAACTCCTCGTAATATCGATATGCAGTATTATAAAGACAACTATATGATAGAAAAGGGGCAATGGTTATCTAATCCGCAGGGATACTATAAGAAAAACGGTAACTCTTATGAGTGGATTTCTGACGTTCAGGTACCCTTGGAAGGCAAGCAACAACAATGGGCTTATACCTCTAAAGGTCATAATAATCCTTATTGGTTGGTAAATGAATGTACGGGAAAAACGGAAGAAGAGCGATTATATGGATACGTAACTGCTAAATATGAATTACTTGCAGGGTTGAATGTACAAGGACGTTTGAGTATGGATCGTACCCGTACTAAAGGAACATCCAAGCGTTCAGCTACAACATGGACTCCTGCTGCAATGGAAGATTATGGTATATTTGGACAAGATATCAACCGCAGTAACGAGATTTATGTAGATTACTTGTTGAGTTATAATAAAGATATTAAAGATTTTTCTGTATCTGCTACAGCCGGATGGGTAGGACATACTATTAAAGGAGAGATTCAGAAAATATGGACTCAAGCTACTGTTGCAGATCCTCAAAAAAGGATATTGCCAACCCAGGTTAACTTTTTTGAGCCTACAGCTTCAGACGGATCTTTGGGTAGTAGAAGTTTTTCAAAATCTTCAGATTGGGATAAAGCTGCGTTATTTACTGCACAGTTAGGATATAAAGAGAAAGTTTATATTGACGGTAGTTATCGTAGAGACTGGTATCGTGCTTTCAAACAATTTGAAGGTCGTGGTACTCCTACTAATTATGGTTATTTTGCTGTGGGTGCAAATGCTTTGTTGAGTAAAATTTTCTCCTTACCAGAAGTTATAACTAACTTAAAGTTGAGAACCTCGTATAGTGAAGTGGGTAATTCTATTCCTAATATAATATTTTCTAAGAGTACAGAAAATAAACTGACAGGATCAGTGACAACCTCTAATTATGGATATTTTGCTAATCCTATACCTGAAAAAACGAAATCATTTGAAGCAGGTTTTGATCTTTCATTATTTGGCAATTCTTTAGATATGGATTTTACCTATTATAATACAGCTCTGCATAATGGTTATTTGTTGAATGCAAGTGGTAGTGGAAAGGCCATTCCTGTTAATACCGGATTAATTCGAAATTCAGGTATTGAAACTACTGTAGGTTACTCTTTGAATTTGGCTAAAAATTTATTGTGGAGAACAACTGTGAATTTCTCTTACAACAATAATAAAATAGTAAAAACCTATCATAATGAAAATGGTGGTGAAGTCTTGATTGAGCAAAAGATAGCAGGTGGAAAAGTTCAAGTTAAATATGTTGAAGGCGGATCTTATGGAGATATGTATGCTACTGACTTTTTACGTGACGAAGATGGAAACATTTTGTTAACAGATGAGGGTAAACCACAACTATCTGGTGAGCAATTTGGTGTTTATATTGGAAATATGAACTCAAAATTTCAATTGGGATGGAGTAATACTTTCACGTATAAGGATTTCTCTCTTTATTTCTTGATTAATGGTAAAATTGGCGGTAAAGTGATTTCCTTCACTGAAGCGGAATTGGATAAGTTAGGAGTTTCTCAACGTACTGCCGATGCACGCCTGGCTGCTGAAAACAATAATGATTTAATATGGAATGGAAAACCTGCTATGTATATGCCAGATGGAAATCTCGCACCGATAAATGCTTATTACCAAGGAATTGGCGGTGATGTAAATGCAACACAATATGTTTATGATGCTACAAACTTCCGTTTGAGAGAATTGTCTTTGGGATATACATTCCGTAATTTGTTGGGTGCCTCCAAGAATGTGTCATTGTCTTTGATAGCGCGCAATCTGTTCTTTATCTATAAAGATGCACCTGTAGATCCGGATATCTCTCTTTCTACTCAAAATGGTTTAGGAGCTTTTGAAATATTTAATATGCCTTCTGCCCGTTCGTTTGGTATTTCACTGAAAGCTAATTTTTAATTAGTATATATCGTTAAAAATGACAATTATGAAAAAATATATATTATCAGTTGCGTGTGCAGTATTTGCCACGTTTGGACTACAATCTTGTTTGGATTTTGATATTCCGGGAGATGAATTTACCGGAAATGATGAACTTAAAGATGATGTCGTATATCATGGTCAGGCAGATTTGATTGATTATCATAAAGAAATCAGTGAGGAAGGATTTGCAAAAGCTGAAACTGCATTAAGTAGAACATTTGGACAATTATTGACTGCTCAATATAGTATGCGTGGAGGAAAAGAGGGGAATATGCCCGGTGGCCATGCGTATCAATATCAATTCAGTCTGGGAGTTGATAATTACGCAGGATATTTATGTCTTCCACATAATTTCGATGGTCGCATAGCGTCTACTTATTACGTAAACAGAGATTTTAATTCCGGTCCTAATGGTTCGTTTACAATTACCAAAAATAATCTGACACCTATGCTGAATCATCCGGATATTGATTCTATTCCTGAGATAAAAGCAATTGCACTTTTATTATACGATTATGCTTCCCAAGAAATGGCTGATATATACGGACCTTTTCCATATATAAATTATAAAGAGAACAAGGAGGAGCATCCGTTTACTTATAATACATTATCTGAAATTTACGCAACAATCGTTGATAATATTGACACCATATCTGCTTGCTTTAAGCACTATCCACAGCGTCCGGAATGGTATAAGAAAAAGGTGGATAAGTTATTGATGAGTTATGATGCAATAACAACCGATTGGAAAATTGATACATGGGATCGTTTTGCCAATTCATTAAAGCTGAGAATGGCTATGCGTACAGTAAAAGTTAATCCTGAAAGATCAAGAAAATGGGCAGAAGAAGCCATAGAAGCTGGTGTTGTTGAAAAGTTGTCACAAGAAATAGCTTTGGATCCTATGTTTGTCGGATTTTCGAATCCTTTGCTTGAGATTTCTCAGACATGGGGGGATACTCGTCTGAACGCTTCTTTTGAGAGCCTGTTGATGAGCCTGAAACACCCATATACAACTTATTTGTTTGAGAAGAACTCTAATCCGTTAGTCAATCGTGATGATAATAATAAAATACTTGCAGCAAATACGCGCGTTGTAGGTTTACGTGCGGGTGTGCGTATGATACCCGGACAATCTTATGATAATAATCCTCGTGTTGCATATTCTCGTATTGGCAGTTCTTACATAGCTATGGCTCCACTTTATTTTATGAAACTTTCAGAAGTTGATTTTTTAAGAGCTGAAGGAGCGATACGTGGCTGGAATATGGGAGAAAGTGCACAAGTACTTTATGAACGTGGTATTGATAATGCCGATGTAGAAAACAGAGCATTGGGGAGTCGGTACGCTACAAAACTACCTGAATATAAATCTTTGGATACACCGGTTGCTTATGTGTATGAAGATCCGATGGATGATGCTAATAATATGGTTAGTGTCACAAAAATAGGTGTGAAGTGGAATGAAGGCGATGACCTTGAAACGAAGTTGGAAAAAATTATAACTCAAAAATATATTTCTCTTTTCCCATATTCATATGAAGCATGGAGTGAATTACGTCGTACAGGGTATCCTAAGTTATTTCCTGTGTTGAATGTTGAAGATGGTGATAGAAGCTTAAAACAAGGAGATTTACTTCGCAGAATGCCTTATCCGGGGGATACGGACGCTATTAAACAGGATATAAATGATACCGGATTGAAAGCTTTGGGAGGTAGTGATGTACAGGCTACGCGTTTATGGTGGGATATTGATAAACCCAATTTTTAATATGGAGTGATTTTAAAGTAAAAGGATGGTACTATGAAAAGTACCATCCGGATACCGATTGTATAATTTAAATTTTTTTATTATGAAAAGAATTACATTGGCATGTATGGCAGCTGTGTGCTGTTTATCGTGGGGAACGCCGGTAATGGCTGAAGGAGATATACCACCTTCTGCTTCAACGGAATTATTTGATTTTACCCCTTTCAATGATAGGGAAATGTTGGAGCTGTTTTTGACTGCTCAGGAAAATGGACGTAAATATCCAACCGAGGCGGAATTTGAAGCAGCAGGATTCAATTTGATTGATTTAGAGTTTGCACGTTCTCATGTACGTCCACGAGCTATTTTGAAAGATAAAAGTAAAAACTTATATCCGAATATATACGAAAACCGTAATTTGTGGATGAATATTCCAATGGGAGTAGGTAAAGCAATTGGTGGGTATCCAAGTTCTACATTCAGTGATGATACATATTCTATGTGGAATTATACAAATTTATTCGGATCATGGAACCATGGTTTATTTCAGGCACCAGGTTCGTGGGTAGATGCTGCTCATAAGAACGGTACGGATATTTTTAGTGGAATTAAGTTCTTTGAAAGTTGGACACCCGGAAGTGAGTCTGCGAAGTACAGAGAAATGATAACCGCGAAAAATCCAGACGGATCTTTTAAATATGCCGAAGCATTTATTAACTGTTTAATGTTTTTTGGAACAGATGGTATCAATTATAACTGGGAAGATACCGGTTATGCTGATGCTGATGTAATGGCTTTCCATAAAGAATTGTATAAAATAGCTGAGCGGGAAGGATTTAAAAATTTCCATATTGGTATTTATACATCTAATTCTACACTTAGCCAACGCTATGTTGACGCATTGTATGGAACAAAAGAGACAGGCAAAACCGCTGATTTGATGCTTAATTATGCTGGTGGTGACTTTTCTTATGGAATTGGGTCCTCGGTTGATATTGCCGAAGCAAATTATGGGAATGCCGATGGAGTATATACTGGAGTTTGGATTGTTAGCATGGATAGACGCTGGAGCGCTTTGAACGAAAATGAATCAGCCAAAAAAGCTGGAGTATGCTTATGGGGCGAACACGGTCAGAGTCGTTTTATGAGTTATAATGTGGGTGCTACATCTATGGAATTTCAGTCTAATTATCAGAAATTATTAGAAAGAACTTTTTCCGGAGGTAACAGAAATCCGGCCAATTTATTGCCAGTTTCCAATACAGGAAATAATTGGGAACAGGATGGAGACAAAGAGCCCTTAGAAAGTTTTTGTGGATTAGCAACTTTTATTCCTGAACGTACGGCTATTCAGGGAGATCTTCCTTTCAATACATTCTTCTCTTTAGGTAATGGAGAACGTTATAACTATAAAGGAAAGAAAACTTTTGCCAGTTGGTATAATATAGGGGCACAGGACGTAGTTCCTACTTATCGTTGGTTGGTGTATGATGCGGGTACTACAACTGTTTCTACAAAAATTCAACCTTCATTTACTCATGAAGATGCTTATATTGGTGGGTCTGCCTTACGTTTGGAAGGTTCTTCAACGGACAACGGTACGGATATTGTTCTCTATCGTTCTAAGTTAAAAGTGTCAGGTACAGATCCTGTAGTCAAAGTTGCTTTGAAATCAGGTGCAACAGGTACAGAACCTTCACGTTTATATGTGATATTAAAGAAAGAAAATAATGACCAATGGTTTGAGTATGCAGTTGGTGAAACTAATGGCCCAACATGGGAAGAGAAACAGATCGCTTTAGCAGGTTTTTCTTCTAATGATGTTATAGAATACATAGGATTCCGTGTGAAAGGTGCATATGCTGGTAATTATAACATGTTGGTTGGTAAGTTAGAATTGAGTGATAGTCGTATTGCTACTCCTGCTAATATAAAATCTAACAGTTTAGTTGTTGAGGTAAAAGAAGAAACGACCAAGTCTCTTTCATTGAAATTGAATTGGGCGGTAGATCCTACAGGTCTTAATTTCAGCCGTGCAAACTGGGGATTACTTTATAATGATGAAGCTAATATAGATCATTTTGAGATCATGTATAAAAATGGCGAAAACGGTAAGATCTCAGAGATAGCACGTACAACCGGATGGTCTGGATTTGCTGGTAATATTGTTTTTGAAGGAGATAGTGATGAACCTTATGTTGGAGTACGCTCAGCATCTGTTGACTTCAAGACCTATTCTCCAATACAGTGGGTGAAAGTAGAACGCTCTACATCTCCTAATTTGCCTGCACCAAAAGATAATACATATTGTGAATCTGTTGTAAATCCTGCGGCCGAAGGAGTTGATATTGCCCGTGAACAACGTTATGTTGAATCATTTACTACAACTGGTGCTGACCAGAATTTAGATTACCATGCAAGTGCTCCTCAACCGGACGGAACTCAATATGTGAATGCTACTGATCATGTGTTAAAAGTAAAACAAGGACAAACCATTACATTGTCTTTCAAAGCTTACGATACAAGTACATTGTCTAAAGTTGACGGGTTACGCTTCTGTTTTGCAAAAGGTTATATGGATTTGGATAAGAGTGATTCATTTGAACCGGATGGTGATGAATTATTGTTTGACTTAGGTACTGTAAGGAAGGGTACGCCCGAATTCGAAACTGTTGGATACACAAAAGAATTTACGATTCCTGCTGATGCTGCTGTTGGAAAGAGTCGTCTTCGTGTTGTATTCTCTGATGCATGGTTTGCACACCCTGGTCCTTGCGGACAAACTGCTAAAGGATTTTCTATTGACTTCGGTGTAGAAATTACAGGTGATAATCCTCAACGTCCTGTTGCTCCTGATTTGCATGATCAGGGAGAAGCTGACGAACCGGATCGTGTAAGAGATGAAGATCCGACTACTCCTCCTTCAGGTGTTGAGAATATAAAAGAAGGATATGCTGGTTTCTCAAAATGCTGGATGGATCCTGCAGAGAATGTAATATTCTTCCAGGATGTAGAAAGAGCTTGGATTTATACAACTACAGGACAATTGGTTAAATATGTGATTGGTAATCCGGAGAGTTTGAATGTAGCAGAACTGACATCTGGTGTTTATATTGTAAAAATGGAATATAACAATGTAATTCGCAGTCAGAAGTTACTTAAACAGTAAAGGTCTTTTTTATATTAAATATAAGAATCTATAATTGATAGATTGCCCGAAAATACAGTGAACGTAAAAGTTCGCTGTGTGGAATATTCCACTTCGGGCAATCTTTTTTTTATTTTATGAATATACTAATTATGAGAAAAGTAAAAAACATATTTATAATTGGGCTATTTCTCTTTCTGGTTGTTCTTCCTTGTAACGGTTTTACTTTCGACCCTTCTATCCCCTTGGAGGAACGTGTTCTTTTATTTGATATGGGAGATGGCGGCTCCCGCTTTTATCGCATTCCGGGAATTGTAACGGCAGCTGATGGTTCTTTGGTAGTAGTGGCAGACAGGCGTTGGGATAAAATAAATGACCTTCCGGCACATATAGATGTAGTGTCCCGCCGGAGTGAGGATAATGGTAAAACATGGTCGGAAACTGTGACAATAGCAGGTGAAGGAACGACTGTTGGTTGCGGAGATCCGGCTATTGTATTGGATAGGAGGACCGGACATTTACTTTGTATTTTTGCTTCCGGTAATGGATTATGGCAATCGGGGGAGAATAATCTGATGAGAATTAATATTTCTAAAAGTGTTGATAATGGTAAAACGTGGAATGCTCCTGTGGATATCACTTCGCAAATTTATGGAAAAGACTGCCCTGATAAAATTAGAAGATACTGGTATGGGGCTTTTGCCTCTTCTGGAAGAGCTTTACAGTTACAGGATGGCCGGATTATGTTTTGTATAGCTGTAAGAACTACATCTGATTGGGGAGGGCCATTAAGTAATTATGTCTGTTATTCTGATGATGGTGGAAGTACCTGGAAGGTTTCAGAGAATGCAGCCGATAATAATGGTGATGAAGCCAAACTAATAGAACTGAATAATGGTGATATTTTAATGAGTATTCGTAATAGGGAAAAAGGAGTCCGTAAATTTTGTATATCTCAGGATAGAGGAATGACATGGGGAAAATCATACTTGCAGTCAGATATTCAGGATCCGGCTTGTAATGGCGATATTATGCGATACTCTACCACAAAAGAAGGTGCCCTTAAAAATATAATTCTTCATTCTATCCCCGATGATAACCGTATCCGACAAAATGTTTCTGTTCTTTTAAGTTATGATGAAGGAAGAACCTGGCCGGTAAAGAAAACAATATTATCCGGATTATCAGCTTATTCATCAATGACGGTGTTGCCGGACGGAACTATTGGCATTGTAGTGGAAGAAGGTAAATGGGATGATTCATTACCGGGCGCTGATGGCTTTAAACTTTGGTTTGTTCGTTTTACATTGAGTTGGCTTATGAGTGAAAACTGATTTAAATCGTTACAAACCTGGATATAAAAACAGGATATACTTTAAGGTGAGATTATCTTATGGATTTCTTTGATTGTAAAATTAGTATTTTAACAGTGACTTAAAATGCATATTAACAGTGCGTTAAATACGTATTTTAGCAACACAAAAGTACGTACTTTTGTGTTGCTTGATTATCATTACTTTATGATCGTTCTATAATCATAAAAGAACATTTATTCTACTATAACTTCATCTATAAACATGTGTGCCTTCTCCGTGTGTGCACCATGCCAATCAGGGATAGAGGAAGTTGTATTTACCAATATCCGTATACGGTCAGCTTCTACTTCCTTAAACTGACAACTATACTCTGCCAGTCCATCTTTAACATCAGTTGTAGCAACGGGAATATCTGTCTCTCCCTGCTTGATAAATTCACCATTTTTTCCGGTGGCTGTCCATACGGTAATCTTTGTGGGCGGGAAGATATATTCACCAAATTGTATCATAGCTCCCACTTTGACAGAAGATACAGGAGTTGCTTTTCCCAAATCAATGGTAATATCCATTGGTTCATCCATGAATCCCATCCAATAACCTGTGCTGTAGTTGAAATCTCCACGTAGGCCGTCTGTAAGGATGGAAGCTCCGGCAAATGTATATTTCTCTGTTGGAGTAGTTGCCAGAGTTGCCAGTTTACCGGTTGCTTTGTTGAAATTGAATTCTTTCTTGAATGTACGGGTTTTCACATTGTCTCTTACTACGATTGCCTGTAACACACAGCTTTTAGAAATTGCTATTGGTCGGGTATAACGGGTACTTTCTTCTGTAGGCTGACTTCCGTCCAGTGTATAATACATAGGTGAGTCTCCCAGTGTCGATAGAGTTACTACTACTTTGCCCTCAGAAGCAGTAGGTACATCATATTTTGCTGCTATTTCATAAATATGCTTTCCATAATTCACACCCATTACATTATAAATAGATACAATGTGGCTGAGGCTGTTTTGAAAACGTTCCCAGCTTTTATTTGCAGGTTGTGTCCATTGTACTTCACTTAACGCAGCCAGGCGGGGGAGTAACATGTATTCCAACTGTTCATTGCTCAATATATATTCTGTCCACAGATTACCTTGTGCTCCGATAATGTAAGCACGTTCCTGTTCGTTGAGTACGGCAGGAACCGGTTCCAATGAATATACCTTTTCGACAGGGTTGTATCCGCCGATGGCTAAAGGCTCATCCTGTGTATTCATGGTCGGATAGTAATCCAGGTATACATAGTTGTTAGGAGTCATGATGACAGGGTGTTTCAAACGGGCTGCTTCGATACCACCATCCATTCCACGCCATGACATAACAGTGGCGTTAGGTGCCAGTTCACCTTCTAAGATTTCATCCCAACCGATAATTTTCCGTCCATGATCATTCAAAAACTTCTCAACACGGGCAGTAACATAACTTTGCAGGAAGAACTCGGCTTTATGTTTTTCATTGGCTTTCAATCCTTCAGCTTTGATGCGTGCTTGACATCTGGGACATTTCTCCCAACGTGCTTTGGGACATTCATCCCCGCCGATGTGTATGTATTCCGAAGGGAATAGTTCCATGACTTCTGTTAAGACATTTTCAATGAAAGTAAAGGTCTCTTCTTTGCCCGGACATAATACATCATCGCGTACACCCCATTGGCCGGATACTTCATACGGTCCACCTGTACATCCTAAATTGGGGTAAGCTGCCAATGCTGCCATCATATGGCCGGGTAGGTCTATTTCCGGAATAACATTGATGCAACGTTCATTGGCATATTCTACAACCTCTTTTATATCTTCCTGTGTATAAAATCCGCCATATGGAGTAGTGTCATAGTTTTCCCATTCTTTGCGTATCATCGTTTTATTACGGATACTGCCTATCTCTGTCAGAAGGGGATATTTCTTTATTTCAATGCGCCATCCCTGGTCGTCCGTAAGGTGCCAGTGCAATTGGTTTTGTTTGTGAAGAGCCATAAGGTCGAGTATCTTTTTCATCTCTTCTTTAGGAAAGAAATGACGGGCTACGTCAATGTGCAAACCTCTATAGCCGAAGCGTGGGGCATCTTTTATTTCTACACAAGGCAATGTCCACTGAGTATCAGCAACAGGCTCGTTTCCGTAAATGGCTACTGGTAATAATTGCTTTAATGTCTGAAGGGCATAGAATACTCCGCTGCGGTCAGACGCTTGTATCATTATTTCGTCGGGTTGTATATTGAGTTCATAACCTTCGGGAGCTATTTTTTCATTGGTTTTGAAAACAATGCTTTGTTTGGAAAGTGTTTCGGTCTCATTGAGAGGTTGAACTGCTGTTTGAAATCCGGATACTGTGTTCAGATTTTCACTGAAGGATTCGATAATGGGAGTGCTGTTTTTATCTAATTCCGGAGATACATAGAAAACAGTTGAATTGTTGAATGCGAAATGTCCTGTATTTGTTTTTAATTCATTAGGTTGGGGAATGAGAGAACATTGCTCTTTGTTTCCTTTTTCCTGACAAGAGGTCATGCTTAGCATGAGGGTACATAACGATGCGGACAGTATTCCGCAAAAGTGTTTCGATAAACTCATAAGTAGTAATTTAATGGGTTATTGATAATTCCTTTATTATATAATACAATTATAAAGCGGGTAGTGCTAACCTAAAAGTCATTAATTTCTTTGTTGGCTTTAAAATAATTGATTTCTACTATTTTATGAGTTTTAAATTAGGATTGTTGAGTTAGTTTTCTATATATTTGTCTACCCTAAAACAGCTTTTATTTTTTACATTTAATTAAAATACCATGAAGAAATCTTTATTTACTGCTATGCTGGCACTATTTTTTTTAACACACGGCCAAATGATATGGGCGGTTGATAAAACAGCATCAGTACATACCCGTTATACCTTTGAAAGAGGGTGGAAGTTTATTCGTTCGGATGATGCGAATTTTAGTCTCTTTGATTATGATGATAGTCGTTGGCAACAGGTGACGGTTCCGCATGACTGGGCTATTTATGGCCCTTTTAGTATTCAGAATGATCGCCAGAAGGTAGCAATAGCACAAGATGGACAGAAAGAAGCTATGGAGCACGCCGGCCGTACGGGAGGACTACCTTTTGTCGGTGTGGGTTGGTATCGGTTGGATTTTGAAGCACCTGCGTTTGCGAAGGGTAAAAAGGCTACATTGGTCTTTGACGGTGCTATGAGCCATGCACGTGTTTATGTGAATGGAAAAGAAGCAGGTTATTGGCCATATGGTTATAATACATTTTATTTAGATGTTACTCCTTATCTGAATGCTGAAGGTAAAAACACCCTGGCTGTTCGTCTGGAGAATGAAGTAGAGTCATCCCGTTGGTATCCGGGTGCCGGGCTCTATAGAAATGTACATTTGATAGTAAATGAAGAGGCACATATCCCTATGTGGGGTACGCAGTTGACTACTCCGGTGGTAGAAGATAACTTTGCACGGGTACATTTGAATACATCATGGGTAATGCCGGAAGGCAAATCTCCTTCATCCTACCGTATTGTTACTGAAATAAAAGATGCAGATGGAAAGGTGGTCAGTAAAGAGAGTAAACAGCTTACTGATTTCGATAATCAGATATTCAGTCAGGAGTTTGTGGTTGAAAAACCGATGCTTTGGACCCCGGATACTCCCTATTTGTATATTGCCGAATCAAAGGTATATGAGGGTAATACATTGAAAGATGAATCTGTTACTCCGTTTGGTATTCGTTCTATTGAAGTGATTCCCGATAAAGGTTTTTTCCTGAACGGAAAGAAAACAGTGTTTAAAGGTGTCTGCAACCACCATGATTTAGGTCCGTTGGGTGCTGCTGTGAATGACGCTGCTATCCGTCGTCAGATACGTATTCTGAAAGATATGGGGTGTAATGCTATTCGTACTTCCCACAACATGCCGGCTCCTGAACTGGTGAAAGCTTGTGACGAAATGGGAATGATGCTCATGGTAGAAACTTTTGATGAATGGAAGGCTGCTAAATGTGAAAATGGTTATCATAAAGAGTTTGATCAGTGGGTAGAGAAAGATCTTGTGAATGTGCTGCGTCACTATCGCAACAATCCCAGTGTAGTGATGTGGTGTGTTGGTAATGAAGTACCCGACCAGTGGAATGGGGATCGTGGTCCGAAGCTCTCCCGTTATTTACAGGATATTTGTCATCGTGAAGATCCTACTCGCCCTGTGACGCAGGGAATGGATGCTCCGGATGCTGTGATAAATAATAATATGGCAGCGGTAATGGATGTGGCGGGATTTAACTATCGTCCCCATAAATATCAGGAGGCTTACAAGAAATTACCTCAGCAGATCATTTTAGGAAGCGAAACGGCTTCTACTGTAAGTTCAAGGGGAATTTATAAATTTCCGGTTACTCGTACCTGGATGAAGAAATACGATGATCATCAATCTTCATCCTATGATGTGGAACATTGCGGATGGTCTAATTTGCCGGAAGATGATTTTATACAACACGAAGATTTACCCTATTGTATTGGCGAATTTGTGTGGACCGGTTTCGATTATTTAGGTGAACCCACTCCTTATTATACGGATTGGCCCAGTCATTCTTCTTTGTTTGGTATAATTGACCTGGCAGGATTGCCCAAAGATCGCTATTATCTTTATCGTAGCCATTGGAATAAAGAGAAAGAAACATTGCATATCCTTCCCCATTGGAACTGGAAAGGACGTGAGGGAGAGGTGACTCCGGTTTTTGTTTATACCAATTATCCTTCGGCCGAACTGTTTATTAATGGCAAAAGTCAGGGTAAACGCACAAAAGATTTATCGGTTACAGTATACAATAGTGCCGATTCTGTTTCGATGATGAGTTTGAAACGCCAGCAGCGTTACCGTCTGATGTGGATGGACACTAAATATGAACCGGGCACAGTAAAAGTAGTTGCCTACGATGAGAATGGGAAGGCTGTGGCTGAGAAAGAAATACACACAGCCGGTAAGCCGCATCACATAGAGCTGGTCCCGGATCGCCGGATGTTGCAGGCAGATGGAAAAGACCTTTGCTTTGTAACGGTAAAAGTGGTGGATAAAGATGGAAATCTATGCCCGGAAGCTACTGATGAAATTCGTTTCAAAGTGAAAGGATCTGGCGTGTATTGTGCCGGTGCCAATGGAAATCCGGCTTCTTTGGAGTCTTTCCAAATCCCCCGGATGAAAGTATTTAGTGGAATGATGACAGCGGTTATTCAAACTACCGATAAAGCCGGAGCCATTGTTCTTGAAGCTACAGGAAGTGGACTTAAGAAAGCAACTCTTACGGTTGAAAGTAAATAATTTGCGTTGGAATTAAAAAAAAGTAGTATATACAAGTTAGTATTTTATCGGTTTCGGTTGTATTATATACAAATGCATTATAATCGTTAACCGATAAAATACTTATTGATGAATAAAAAAGCCTTTAACCCTGTTTCATGGGTTCCTACTGTGTACTTTGCCATGGGGTTGCCTTTTGTCGTATTGAATATGGTATCCGTTCTGATGTTTAAAGGACTGGAAATCTCCGACGCACAAATAGCCCTTTGGACTTCGTTGATTATGTTACCATGGACTTTAAAGTTTCTCTGGAGTCCTTTTCTTGAAATGTTTAAGACGAAAAAGTACTTTGTTGTCCTCACCCAGATTGTTTCCGGAATAGGTTTTGGGCTTGTTGCCTTATCGTTACAGCTTCCTCATTTCTTTGCTTGTTCCATAGCCCTGTTGGCTGTAGTGGCTTTCAGTGGTGCTACACACGATATTGCTACTGATGGTGTTTATATGACTGAGCTCAGTAAACCGGATCAGGCTAAATATATCGGTTGGCAGGGTGCTTTTTATAATATAGCCAAGATTGTCGCTTCCGGTGGATTGGTTTACCTGGCCGGATGGTTAGTGAAACACTTTGGAGGGGTGGAAGGAGCTTCCGGAGAAGTGATGTATGAAGCCAACGTACATGCCTGGATGATTGTCATGTTCATTATGGCGGCTGTGATGATATTGTTAGGACTCTATCATACCCGGATGCTTCCTTCCGGTGGAGCTGCTGTTACCGAAGCGACCTCATTTGCTGAAACGTTTAATAAACTGGTAGAAGTCATCCTTGATTTCTTTAAGAAGAAGCATATCTGGTATTACATCGCTTTTATTATTCTCTATCGTTTTGCTGAGGGATTTGTGATGAAGATTGTACCGTTGTTTCTGAAAGCAGGTAGAGAGATAGGTGGATTAGGATTAAGCGAACAGGAGATTGGCATTTATTATGGCACATATGGAGCAGCAGCTTTTGTATTAGGTTCTTTACTGGCCGGTTACTATATTTCGCACCGTGGTTTGAAGAGAACACTGTTTTCTCTTTGTTGCATCTTCAACCTGCCTTTTATGGCTTATACGTTGCTGGCTATTTATCAACCTACCAATGGAATGCTGATAGGTGGTGCTATTGTATTAGAATATTTTGGATATGGGTTTGGATTTGTGGGGCTCACCTTGTTTATGATGCAACAAGTGGCTCCCGGAAAACATCAAATGGCCCACTATGCTTTTGCTTCCGGCATTATGAATCTGGGAGTGATGCTTCCGGGAATGGTCAGCGGGTTTGTCAGTGACTGGTTGGGTTACCGTGATTTCTTTATTTTTATCCTGTTTGCTACTATTCCGGCTTTCCTGATTACCTATTTTGTGCCGTTTACATATCCGGACGCCAAGAAATAAGTAAATGTTCTAAATTATATGATATTATTATTGAAACGCAGAAACTCATAGATTCACGCAAAGTATATCATCGCTCAAGTATAGCGCAGCCATTTAATCTGCGAAAATCTGCGATCATCTGCGTTTCAATAAAAAGCTGTCATAGTATGAACTAAATTTAAACATTAATATATTAAATATAAAGAAGAGTATGAACGAGAAAATTAATATGCCCTGGGAAGAACGTCCCGCTGGTTGCACAGATGCCATGTGGCGTTATTCAAAAAATCCTGTTATCGGACGTTATCACATTCCGTCATCAAACAGTATTTTTAATAGTGCCGTAGTGCCGTTTGAAGATGGATTTGCCGGAGTATTTCGTTGTGACAACAAGGCAGTACAAATGAATATCTTTGCCGGTTTCAGTAAGGACGGCATCAATTGGGATATCAATCACGAACCTATAAAGTTCAAGGCAGGCAATACGGATATGATTGAGTCGGAGTATAAATATGATCCGCGTGTAACCTGGATTGAGGATCGTTACTGGATTACCTGGTGCAATGGCTATCATGGTCCTACTATCGGCATTGCCTATACGTTCGACTTCAAAGAGTTTTTCCAGTGCGAGAATGCTTTCCTTCCGTTCAATCGCAACGGGGTACTTTTCCCGCAGAAGATAAATGGAAAATACGCCATGTTGAGTCGTCCCAGCGATAATGGACATACTCCGTTCGGTGATATCTATATCAGCTATAGCCCGGATATGAAATATTGGGGAGAACATCGCAATGTGATGAAAGTGACTCCATTTCCTGAAAGTGCATGGCAGTGTACAAAGATCGGTGCAGGTTCGGTTCCTTTCCTGGTTGATGAAGGCTGGCTGATGTTTTATCATGGAGTAATTACCACCTGCAATGGTTTCCGTTATTCCATGGGAGCGGCTATCTTGGATAAAGATAATCCGGATAAAGTGCTATACCGTACCCGTGATTATCTGCTTGCACCTGCTGCACCTTATGAGCTACAGGGAGATGTACCTAATGTTGTATTCCCTTGTGCAGCATTGCAGGATGGCGAGAGAGTTGCCGTATACTACGGAGCAGCCGATACTGTAACGGGACTTGCTTTTGGCTATATTTCCGAAATCATTGAATTTATAAAAAGAACAAACATTGGATGATTTACGATTTTACGATTGATGTTAGAGTAGAAGTTAGAGTTAGAGAGAATATAATAGAGAGAGTTCCTTCAATCGTAAATCGTAAATTGTCTAATCGTCAATCTTTCTTGATCCTTTCAACTTTCAATTAAATAAATGAAACGACTTTTATTGACTTACACATTGGCTGTCTTTCTGCTTCCGGCTTTTGCCGGAGGTGGAGAGAAGCTTTCCCCTGTTGATTATGTGAATCCTTTTATTGGTACCACCAACTTTGGTACAACAAATCCCGGAGCGGTTTGTCCGAATGGGATGATGTCTGTTGTACCTTTCAATGTGATGGGTTCCGCCGATAACAAGTATGATAAAGACGCCCGTTGGTGGTCTACTCCTTATGAGTATCATAACTGTTTTTTTACCGGATACTCCCATGTAAATTTGAGTGGAGTGGGTTGTCCGGAGTTGGGCTCTCTTTTGTTAATGCCTACCACAGGAGAGTTGAATGTGGATTACAAGGAATATGGAAGCCGTTATAAAGACGAGCAGGCTTCGCCGGGTTACTACACAAATTATCTGACTAAATACAATGTGAAGACTGAAGTAACTGCCACCCCCCGTACGGGCGTTACCCGTTTTACATTTCCGGAAGGAAAGAGTCATATATTACTCAATTTGGGTGAAGGGCTTACCAACGAATCGGGTGCCATGCTTCGCCGGGTGAACGCCCAGGAGATAGAAGGAGTTAAACTCTTAGGCACTTTCTGTTATAATCCTCAGGCGGTATTTCCTATCTATTTTGTGATGCGTGTCAACAAACTCCCTTCGCAAACAGGGTATTGGAAGAAACAGCGTCCGATGACCGGCGTTGAAGCCGAGTGGGATCCGGATAATGGTAAATATAAACTTTATACCAAATATGGAAAAGAGATCGCCGGAGATGATATCGGTGCCTTTTTTTCATTCGACACCGAAGACGGTG
Organism: Bacteroides sp. 41_26; assembly: GCF_949740115.1. NCBI lineage: Bacteria > Pseudomonadati > Bacteroidota > Bacteroidia > Bacteroidales > Bacteroidaceae > Bacteroides > Bacteroides sp. 41_26. Next base: position 58,543 of record NZ_CATJGZ010000081.1, on the reverse strand, counting down.
AACAAGTAGAAGTAGAAATGGGTGTTTCCTTTGTAAGTATAGAAAACGCCCGTCTCAATCTGAACAAGGAGCAGGAAGGCCGGGATTTTGAGAAAGTACATGCAGAAGCCCGTGCTCGCTGGAATGATGATTTATCCCGTATTCTTGTAGAGGGAGGGACAGAAGATCAGAAAACCGTTTTCTATACAGCCATGTATCATTTGCTGATTCATCCCAATGTTTTGCAGGATGTCAACGGAGAATATCCGGCTATGGAAAGCGATAAAATAATGACTGCCAGTGGCAATCGTTACACGGTATTCTCTTTGTGGGATACGTATCGGAATGTGCATCAGTTGCTTACGCTGGTTTATCCGGAGCGGCAGATAGACATGGTACGTACCATGCTTGATATGTATCGTGAACACGGCTGGCTTCCGAAATGGGAGTTGTATGGTCGTGAGACGCTGACAATGGAGGGAGATCCCAGTATTCCTGTGATTGTAGATACCTGGATGAAAGGTTTACGCGATTTTGACATTAATCTGGCTTATGAAGCCATGTACAAATCGGCCACTCTGCCCGGTGCTGAGAATCTGATGCGCCCGGACAATGACGATTATATGTCTAAAGGTTATGTGCCTCTGCGCGAACAGTATGATAATTCGGTTTCTCATGCATTGGAGTATTACATAGCAGACTTCGCTCTTTCCCGGCTTGCCGGTGCTTTGGGAAAGAAAGAGGATGCCAAACTGTTCTACAATCGCTCATTAGGATATAAACATTATTACAGTAAAGAGTTTGGCACGCTTCGTCCCATACTTCCTGACGGAACTTTTTATTCTCCCTTCAATCCGAAAGAAGGTGAAAACTTTGAACCCAGTCCCGGATTTCATGAAGGTAATTCGTGGAATTATACATTCTATGTGCCCCATGATGTATATGGACTGGCGCGGTTGATGGGAGGGAAGAAGTCTTTCATCAACAAACTGCAGATGATATTTGATGAAGGTCTTTATGATCCTGCCAATGAACCCGATATTGCCTATCCTTATTTATTCTCTTATTTTAAAGGAGAAGAATGGCGCACGCAGAAGGAGACACAACGTTTATTGGCTAAGTATTTTACTACTCAGCCGGACGGTATTCCCGGGAATGATGATACGGGAACGATGTCTGCCTGGGCCATCTTTAATATGATAGGTTTCTACCCGGATTGCCCGGGATTGCCGGAATATACTCTTACCACTCCTGTTTTTGATAAAGTGACCATCCGGCTTGATCCGAAATGGTACAAAGAACGTGAGCTTGTGATAGAGTCTACCCGTCAGAAGCCCGATGCTTTGTATATTCATAATGTAAAAATAGGTGGTAAAAAGATAAACCGCTTCCGTATCACTCATGAGGAGTTGGTACACGGCGGGTTGTTAGAGTTTTCTATCAGGTAAATGTTTTTCCCCAATTAGTTTAGTAATGAAGGTAAAAAGGAGAGACTGTCCAGACATTGTTTGTTAGGGCAGTCTTGTTTTTATTAGCACTTTTGTTTTCTCAATTGTATTATTAGTACGAACCGGGGGCACCACCACAGAGGACACAGAGAACACTGAGTTTTAAATTTCTGATGAAACGCGGATGATCGCAGATTAAAAGCTGTAGTTCTTTATTTTAGATTAATTTTTCTTTGAGAAGCTCTGTACCCACTGTGTACTTTGTGGTGAAATACATTCACATTATTAGTACGAGTATTTATTTATTATATTTGATAGTATGAAAAAAGGATTTGTTTCATGTTTATTGTTTATGTGTCTTGGGATGGCAGGATGTCAGCAGAAGGATGTTGAGATACGGATCATTCCGCAACCACAATCGGTTGAAACTACTTCCGGAACTTACCGGTTACAAAAACAAGCTACGTTTACTTCTAATCTGCCGGAGACAGAGGGAAAAGAGTTTGCAGAATATGTGCAGGCTTCTCCTTTGGGTTTACAATTGAGTACAGAAGAGTCCGAAAAAGCGGCTGTTCAGTTTGTGATAATTGCTCCCGGCAACGAACATGATTCGACAGAGAGCTACCAGTTAGAAATAACTTCAAAAGGTATTGTTGTGTCTGCTCCTTCCGGTGCCGGGCTGTTTTATGGGTTTCAAACATTGTTGCAATTGGCAGATGCCGATACAGACGGTACCTATACTTTACCATTGGTTGATATCAAAGATACTCCTCGTTTTGCTTACAGAGGTTTGCACCAGGACGTATCCCGTCATTTCCGAACCAAAGAATTTATAAAGAAACAGTTGGATGCCATGGCACGCTATAAGCTGAACACCCTTCATTGGCATCTGACAGATGGTGCTGGCTGGCGTCTGGAAATTAAACGCTATCCGGAACTGACGGAGCAGGCAGCTTATCGTCCTTATCCTAACTGGAAAGCATGGTGGAAGGGGGGCCGTAAGTACTGTACAAAAGACGCTCCGGGCGCAGACGGAGGATATTATACACAGGATGATGCACGGGAGATTGTGGAATATGCGCGGCAACGTCATATCACCGTTATTCCCGAGATAGAAATGCCGGGACACTCGGAAGAAGTGTTAGCTGTTTTTCCTCAGTTGTCTTGTTCCGGCAAACCCTATGTAAATTCGGAGTTCTGTATCGGCAATGAGGACACCTTTACTTTTTTGCAAAATGTATTGTCGGAGGTGATGGATATCTTTCCTTCTGAATATATTCATGTGGGCGGTGATGAGGCGAATATGGAAAGCTGGAAAAAGTGTCCTTTGTGCCAGAAGAGAATGAAGGCGGAGGGATTGTCTGATGTGAAAGAACTGCAAAGTTATCTCATTCATCGAATGGAGAAATTCCTCAATGACCACAACCGTCAGTTATTGGGATGGGATGAAATCTTGGAAGGTGGACTGGCTCCCCGTGCCACTGTGATGTCATGGCGAGGAGAAGAGGGAGGAATTACTGCTGCCCGTGCAGCGCACGATGTGATAATGACTCCGGGAGAGTTTTGTTATCTGGACGCTTACCAGGATGACCCGACCAGTCAGCCCGAAGCTATCGGAGGCTATCTGACTTTGGAGAAGGTATACTCTTACAATCCTGTACCTAAAGTACTGACAAAGCAGGAGGCCGCTTATATAAAGGGGGTACAGGCAAACGTATGGGCGGAATATATATCTACTCCCGAACATATGGAATACATGATTTATCCCCGCTTGCTGGCATTGGCAGAAGTAGCATGGACACAGCCGGAACAGAAAAATTGGGAACACTTCCGGCAGTCTGCCCTGAAAGAAGTTAGCTGGTTGCAGGCTCACGGATATCATCCTTTTGATCTGGGTAAAGAAGTAGGAGAACGTCCGCAGGCGGCTACACGCATTGAACACTTAGGGCTGATGAAACCGATTCATTACACAACTCCGTATGCACCTCAATATACAGCCGGAGGTGATTCGGCATTGGTAGACGGGGTTCGCGGCGGATGGACGTATGGAGATAAGCGCTGGCAGGGTTTCCTGAATACGGATATGGATGTTACGATTGATCTGGAGAAGGTGACGGAAATTACTTCGGTAGCTGCCGAGTTTATGCAACTGTCCGGCCCTTATGTATGGTTACCGCGTGAGGTGATTATTTCTGTTTCTGATGACGGAAAGTCATTTACGGAAGTGCAACGTCTATCTACCGATGTTCCTACTACGGAAGACCGGTTGGTTTTCCGGACATATCAATGGGAAGGAAAGGCGTCAGCCCGTTACGTTCGTTACCGGGCTTTATCCAATGGGATAGAGGGGGGATGGCTTTTCACGGATGAAATTGTGATTAAATAGAGATGACTGAATGTATATACTTGACAAACAATAGGATAATTTGATTTGTTACTTTGTTGTCATACAATAAAAAGAGCCACAATAACCGTAAATTGTGGCTCTCTCGATTTAGAAACAGTTTTGTTTTAAAAAGGAAATCAAAACTTGCTGTGGGGGGACTTATTTGTTGTTATAAGCTGTCAGCATCCAAACCATTTTTTCTTGTTCTTTCAGATAATCGCTCATCAAAGCTACTGTAACTTCGTCACCGGCTTGTGAAGCGATGGACAACAGTTTGCGTTCTTCGCCGATCAGATGGCTGTAAGTTTCCAGAATATTCTCTAAAGCTTTCTCGCCATTGCTCACCCGGTCTACTTCGTTGATGTTGGACATCTTGAGGTAATCACTGAACTTATTGGCAGGAGTTCCGCCCAGCATCAGGATACGTTCGGCTATTTCGTCAACTTTCTCGGCTGCATCATTATAGAGATCTTCGAACTTGCTGTGGAGCACAAAGAAATCATGCCCTTTAATATTCCAGTGGAAACCGCGAAGGTTGGTGTAATATATCTGGAAATCTGCTAATAATTGTTGCAAAGATGCTACTACGTTGTTCACTCCCGATTCGTTCAACTTGATGTAATCTAATGTTTTCATAACTTGTTTTATTTAATTTGTTTATACTATTTTTCTTTTTCGTATTGCAAAGATAAGGCGAAAATGCATGCGTGTCAAACTGATAATTTCTATCTTTGCATAGACAGAATCTATAACCTATAAAACTTTGATAGATGACAATACAACAGTTGGAATATATACTTGCCGTAGACCAGTTCAGGCATTTTGCCAAGGCAGCGGAATACTGCCGGGTGACGCAACCTACTTTGAGCGCCATGATTCAGAAACTCGAAGATGAGTTAGGAGTTAAGCTCTTCGACCGTGCAATGCAGCCGGTATGCCCCACACGGGTGGGAGAGAAGGTGATTGCTCAGGCCCGTGCCGTACTTGCCCAGGCTTCACAGGTGAAAGAGATTATCAGTGAAGAGAAACGTTCGCTGTCCGGTACTTTCCGTTTGGCGGTATTACCTACTATCGCTCCTTATCTGTTGCCACGTTTTTTTCCGCAACTGATGGAAAAGTATCCGGAGCTGGATGTACGGGTGACGGAGATGAAAACGAAAGATATCCGCCAGGCATTACGCGACGGAGAAGTTGATGCTGCTATTTTAGCAAGTCTGCTCGAAGATACTGCGTTGTCAGAAGAGATTCTTTTCTATGAACAGTTTTATGGATATGTATCCCGCAAGGAGCCGTTGTTCAAGCATGACGTGATCCGTACGTCCGATATTACGGGAGAACGGTTATGGTTGCTCGATGAAGGGCATTGCTTCCGCGATCAGCTGGTGCGTTTCTGCCAGATGGAAGCTGTGAAACTGCATCAGATGGCATATCACCTGGGAAGTATGGAGACATTTATGCGTATGGTAGAGGGCGGGAAAGGAATTACATTCGTCCCGGAACTGGCAGTGTCTCAACTCTCCAATGAACAAAAAGAGTTGGTGCGTCCGTTTGCCATTCCCCGTCCTACAAGGCCCATTGTGCTGACCACCAATAAAGACTTTATCCGTGGTAGCTTGCTTTCTGTACTGAAAGATGAGATACGTGCAGCTGTGCCTAAGGAGATGCTTAGTTTGCAGGCTGTACAGTGCTTGGTTTAATGGACAGTGGACAATTGACCGTGGGCGGTGTAACTAAACGGAAGTACCTATATAAACGGCATCATTACCCTTATCCGGTGTTGTATTTTGTCCTTCTCAGAAAGGAACGCTCTTTTCCCCGGTGCACAGTCTTGTTTTACATGTACATGTAAAGCTGCATAAGATGTACATGTCGTACTGTCCCACATGCACATGTCGTACTGCTTTACATGTACATCTAAAACAGCGTTACACACCGAGGCTTCATACGTTACTCTACGAGATAGAGCTTTATCGATACCGGAGAAAGAGATAGATGGTAATGGCAGACAGCACTTAGCACAAAACTGAATAACTTTAGTCCAAATGATAAGATAAAAAAAGAACGATGACAATCATGGGAAGTTGTCATCGTTCGTCACATTTTATTATATCAGAATTAGTAGTTCGTTTTAGCCGTGTATGCAGAAATATTTAGTTGTTGTGCAGTAGGTATTTGACTGCTGCTTTTGGATTCTTTGAAATCCATCTTTATAAACTGTATATTGTCGTATATCGTCTTTACACGAACTTTCAGTCCTTTGGCTGTTTTCATCTCTTCGGCTACTTTATCGAGATTGAAGGAGACGATGCCTTCACCCAAGCTACCGCCGTTATCATCAAATGCATTGTGGCGGAATTCTAAATTGATGTAACCCTCTTCGTCCACAAGTTCCATGTCTTCGTTGTGAACCAGATTGAGCATGTGTTTCTTGTTGGGGTTCCGTGTACCGTAATACTGGAATTCCATTGTAAGATATCCCTGTGCAATCCAATGGTAAGTGACGTTTATCTTATTATCACCGATGCTATCTGCTGTAGCTTTCGTAAGCGGGATGATATCTTTGGTCAGGATAGAGTCCATTTGTACTACTTGAATGTTATAATCATATCCCGGAACTTGCTCTTCGAGCTGGTGAAACCATACAAATACACGCTTTCCATCTACAATCGGATAGTTGCGAACTGCAGAGTCATCACCCGGATACATCTTTCTGCCACTATCCAGACCAAAATAATAACTGTCGGCATCAGTGGCTTTGAGGGTGGCAATGGTCAAATCAGAATAGCTTGGTCCGTCATCGTCCAGACATGACTGGAGGAAAGGAGTAAGGACCAGAATCATTGTTGCTGCAATAAAATTTAATTTCTTCATAAGTTTGTTTGGTTTTCTTTTTACAGTTACACTTAATTAATGGCTATCATCGCCCGGCGTACCTCCCCGTGTGGGAGGCACACTGTATGAAAAATACAGGATATAAAAGAATATTGCACGACAGACTGTTAAAGAAATAAAAGCAATAAAAGACTTGCTCTCTCTATGCAGTATTTCTATCTTTGCTGCATTTATAAGATAAACACGTGTTAAAGAGAATGGAAGAACAGGAGCTGACAGAGCTATGCAGGCAGGGAAACAACCGTGCCCGCAAAGAACTTTATGAGCAGTATTCAGGGAGGATGCTTGGCATCTGTCTCCGGTATGCCGGAGATAGGGACACAGCACAAGACCTGGTACATGACGGTTTCCTGAAAATCTTTGCTTCTTTTGATAAGTTCACCTGGCGAGGCGAAGGTTCTCTCAGAGCATGGATGGAGCGTGTAATGGTAAATGTGGCATTACAGTATTTGCGTAAAAATGATGTGATGAATCAGGCAATGGCGCTTGATGAAGCCCCCGAAACTTATGAAGAGCCGGATATTGCGGCAGTGGAGGCTATACCGCAAAAAGTACTGATGCAGTTTATTGAAGAGTTACCCGCAGGCTATCGTACCGTGTTCAACTTATACACGTTTGAAGATAAGTCGCATAAAGAGATTGCTCAGTTACTGGGTATAAATGAAAAGTCCTCGGCTTCGCAGTTGTTTCGTGCAAAGAGTGTATTGGCCAGGAGAGTGAAAGAATGGTTAATGGTGAATGACAGATGAAAGATGAGAAGATGAAAGATAAAGAAATGTGGATGGACAAGCTGAAGGAGAAGTTGCAGGACTACTCCGAGCCTATGCCCGCTTCCGGTTGGGAACAACTGGAGAAGGAATTGGTGCCGCCTGTTGAAAAGCGGATACTGTATCCTTATCGCAAATGGGTAGCAACAGCAGCGGCGGTATTGCTGGTGGCTGCTACATCCTTGAGCATCTACTTCCTGAATACTCCTACTGCTGAAGAGATTCGTCGTACAGCTACCCCGATGTTGGCTGCTGATCCGGATATATTGCCTCAAACGGATGCGCCCGATGTACAGGTGGCGAAAGTAGAGCCGGCACGTGCTATCCGTCCGATAGTTGCACAAGCGAAGAAAATAGCGGAGAGACAGGGAACCGAACCCTCGGTACCTGTTGAGGCTGTTCGTGAAATAGCCGATGGAAAGGAGGCTGTGCAGCAGATAGTCAACGAGAAAGAGGAAATTGAAAAAAAAGAACCGGTAGTAGCGAAAGAAGAATCACCTGTGGTGAAATCACATAAAAGATCCGGACAGGATAAACTGCATATCCCGGTAGAAAAGCCGGAATCTAATAAAGGACGTTGGTCACTTGGTGCAGCGGTAGGCAACGCAGGAGGAGTCTCTCTTACAGGCAATGACCTGGCGGGTGGTGGTATACCTAATGAACAACGGCTCAACCTGGTATCCAATGCCGCTGAGGGAGAGATTATTCGCATCCCCGACAATCAAATGGTGGTATTTAAAGAAGGGGTACCTTACCTGAAACGTATGGATGAAATTGTGGACATCAAACATCATCAGCCTATCTCTTTTGGCTTGTCGGTACGTAAAGGGTTGGTAAAAGGGTTTTCGGTGGAAACCGGGTTGACGTATACATTACTTTCTTCGGATGTCGAGATGAGTGGCGGTAATGCCATGATCGATCAGAAATTGCATTATATAGGTATTCCTGTCCGGGCTAACTGGAACTTTTTCGATAAGGACCGTTTCACATTGTATGTGGCTGCCGGCGGAATGATAGAGAAGTGCGTATATGGAAAATTAGGGAGTGAAAAGCAAACAGTGAAGCCGGTGCAGCTTTCGGTAGCCGGTGCAGTGGGCGCACAATTCAATGCGACAAAGCATGTGGGTATTTACGTGGAACCCGGAGTGGCATATTTCTTCGATGATGGTTCCAATGTGCAAACCATTCGTAAGGAAACGCCGTGTAACTTCAATATACAGGCAGGTATTCGCTTCACCTATTAAAAATAGCATTAAATATAAAATGAAACGGAGGCTTTTTTAAGTCTCCGTTTTTTGTGAATTACACCGCTTGGCGTACTTCCCCGTGCGGGAAGCACCTAATTTATTTGTACTGTTTTGAAGTATTTTTTGAACAGGTTGGCAGCCTGTTCGATTTGTTCCGGTGTATTTTCTTTTATTCCTTTTAGCAGATACTCTTGTTTCATTGCCTCATATTTGTGTACACCTAATGTGTGATAGGGGAGTATTTCTACTTTTTGGATCATCTGGTAACTACCCAGTTGTTGTCCCATTGCACGGATATCTTCTTCAAAATCACTGTATCCCGGCACCAACACATAGCGTAACCAAAAGGGACGTTTATGCTCTTCCAGCCAGGCAGCTGTATGTAGCGTTTGTTCATTACTTCGTCCGGTAAGCTTTTGGTGATGTGGAAGATTGAATTCTTTAATATCCAGCAAAACGAGGTCTGTCAGTTTCAAAAGTTTCTCTACATGTTCGTTCCATAATCCGCCGTTGCTGTCGAGACAGATATGGATACCCTCTTCTTTCAATCGGTGAAACAGGGGTAACAGCGCTTCTGCTTGTAGCGTTGGTTCACCTCCGGAGAAAGTAATCCCTCCACGCTTTCCGAAAAAAGGTTTCTGATTGATAGCCATGCGGACAATTTCTTCCGGGTCAGTGGCTGTTCCGCCTTTTACAGCAATTGTATCCGGATTGGCACAATAAAGACAACGGAAATTACAGCCTTGAAGAAAAACAACGAGCCGTAGTCCCGGCCCGTCGAATGTTCCCATACTTTCATAAGAATGAACTTTGATTAATTGACAGTTGACAGTTGACAGTTGACAGTTCATGGCTATTTATTGAGTGATGTTTTAGTGGTTCTTACAATGCTGATTAATAATTTTATGATTTCACTACAATCTTCATGGATCGAAGTAAAGGAGCAATTAGTGATGAATTCGCTGTCTCTTAAAAGCATAAGCCAATATTCTGTTTCATTGGCTTCTTTCAGAGCTATATTCATCTTATTTAAAAAATCAGCTTTGCTTTGAGCATGTTCTGCTTCACGACATAGTGCTCCTATCGCCGTACCACTTCGCAATATTTGTTTAGATAATGTATATTCCTTTTTGTCATTATATAAATACTTATATAATTTAATGATCCGAAGTGCAAAACTGTAAGACCTGTCCCCAATAATACCTTGTCCCATAACTGTCAATTGTCAATTGTCCACTGTCAATTAAAAACGTTCATGGAACGAACGGCTCAAAACCTCCAGTTGATGTTCGCGGCTCAGCTTGATGAAGTTCACTGCATAACCTGATACACGAATAGTCAGTTGCGGATATTTCTCCGGATGCTCCATGGCATCTTCAAGCATTTCGCGGTTCAATACATTGACATTCAGGTGGTGTGCACCTTTGGTGAAGTAGCCATCCATCATTGTTATCAGGTTCTCTATACGATCTTCGGCAGAAGCTCCGAGTGATTTCGGTACGATGGAGAATGTATTACTGATACCATCCTGAGAGTCACGATAGCGTAACTTTGCAACAGAACTGAGGGAGGCGATAGCACCATTCTTGTCGCGTCCGTGCATCGGGTTGGCTCCTGGAGCAAAAGCAATACCTTTGGCACGTCCGTCTGGAGTGGCACCTGTCTTTTTGCCGTACATCACATTGGAAGTGATTGTCAGCAATGAAAGGGTAGGACGGGCATTCTTGTAAACCGGCAGCTTTTTCAGCTCTTCGCTAAAGTAATAAACGAGGTCTACACCTAAGTGATCTACTTTATCGTTGTCATTACCGAAGCAAGGGAATTCGCCGTTGATATCAAAACCTTCTGTCAGGCCGATGTCATTTCGGCGGGCTGTTACCGTTGCATATTTAATGGCAGACAGAGAGTCGATAGCAATAGAAAGTCCGGCTACGCCATATGCCAGGTTGATGCGGGGATTGGTATCGATAAGTGCCATCTGTGCCTTCTCGTAGTAATACTTATCGTGCATGTAGTGGATGATATTCATTGCATCATTATACACGCGGGCAATTTCAGTCAACACCTTCTTATAGTTGGCCATTACCTCTTCGAACTTCAGTACATCACCTGTCAGCACAGGAATATCTTTCACCATAACAGTACCCGTGTTTTCGCAACGTCCGCCATTAATAGCAAGTAACAGAGCCTTTGCCAGGTTGGCGCGTGCACCAAAGAACTGTATCTGTTTTCCTATTTCCTGATAAGATACGCAGCAGGCAATACCGTAGTCGTCCGATTGGCGTACTTCACGCATCAGATCATCATTTTCGTATTGTACAGAAGAGGTGTCGATAGAAACTTTTGCACAGAATTCCTTGAAACCTTCTGGTAGATCGGGACTCCACAATACAGTCATATTAGGTTCCGGAGATGCTCCCAGGTTGTATAGTGTTTGTAAGAAACGGAAAGAAGTCTTAGTCACCTTTGTACGTCCGTCGTTGAAACGTCCGCCGATAGATTCGGTTACCCAGGTGGGGTCTCCGGCAAAAATATCGTTATAAGATTGCATGCGTAAGTGACGTACCATACGCAATTTGATAACAAACTGGTCAATTAGTTCCTGTGCAAATGTCTCGTCGATATTACCATGAGCTAAATCGTATTCAATATAAATATCAAGGAAAGACGATACGTTACCCAATGACATAGCAGCTCCGTCCTGTTCTTTTACAGCTGCTAAATAAGCCATATATACCCACTGAACTGCTTCCTGTGCGTTGTATGCCGGGCGGCTGAGGTCGAGTCCGTAGTATTCACCCATTATTTTCATTTCCTTCAGTGCCTTGATCTGTTCGGCCACCTCTTCGCGAAGCCGGATACGTGCTTCGGTCATGGGACCGGTTAATCCTTTCAGGTCTTCAAGTTTGGCTTCAATCAGACGGTTGATACCATAAAGGGCCAGACGACGATAGTCACCAATGATACGTCCGCGGGCATAATTATCGGGAAGTCCGGTAAGGAATCCCAATGAACGGAATGAACGGATCTCTTCGGTATATACATCAAATACTCCGTCGTTGTGAGTTTTGCGATAATGAGTAAATACATCTTTTACGCGTTCGTCTACCTCTACACCATTTTCATGGCAGGCTTTTGCTACTACATTGATACCACCGAACGGCTTGATGGCGCGTCTTAACAGTTCATCTGTCTGTAATCCGACGATAAGCTCGTTTTCTTTATCAATGTATCCGGCTTTATGAGAGGAGATGGTTGAAACGGTCTGGTAGTCAAGAGAGCGCACACCATTGTTGGCTCTTTCTTCTTCAAGTGCTTTGAGGCAACAGTTCCACACTGCCTTTGTACGTTCTGTAGGTCCTTGCAGGAAGGATGCATCTCCATAATAAGGAGTAATGTTATTACTGACGAAATCTCTTACGTTGATTTCTTTGCTCCAAAGTCCGTCATTAAAGGTTTTATTCAATTCCATACTTAAATATTAGTTAGTGGTTGGGTTATCCATTCTTCTTTAGAGCACGCAAAGTTACAAGCATTTTTTCATATTATAAGTATAAATATCCTCTATTTTGTGTTTAATAGCATAAAATACCTATAAATAAGGAGAGAAAATAAAAAGACTTATTCTTTTTTTTATAAAATCGTTTGGAGGTTTAAAATCTCTTTGTATCTTTGCACCGCTTTTAACAACAAGCACCTTTATACGAGTCTTGGTAGGCTGATAATGTAAGCCCTGATAGAGGAATAAAAGAGGACATTTTGGAGAGGTGGCAGAGTGGTCGATTGCGGCGGTCTTGAAAACCGTTGTACTGCGAGGTACCCGGGGTTCGAATCCCTGTCTCTCCGCTGAAGAAGTAAAAAACATGAAACTCCCTGTAAAGCATTACTTTACAGGGAGTTTGTTTTTTTTGAATAATAGAATAATGTAGCTTTAATTCTGATTTGTTGAGGTTTTTTCACTATAATCGGTTAAGCTCATTTCTTATTTGTACACTCTGTTGTTCGAATTGCTTTTGACTGTGGTCTATATCAGCAATACCTGTGTCAGGGTTTGAATTCTTTTACTGCTCGTTCCAGTCTTTCCAGACTTAATTCTCCGGATTGTCTCCACAGTTGTTCGCCCTTTCTCATTAATATATAGGTGGGAGTATTTTCAATGGTATACAGTTCTGCAAGAGCACGCTCTTGATCGATGTCAATTTGTACTACCTCAAGAGTCCCTTCCATTAATTTTTTAAACTCTTCTATAACAGGATGCATTCTCTTGTTTTCAGGTTGCCAGTGGGCATAAAATTCGGCCATTATCCAATCGCCGTGAGTTAACTTTTCTTTGTTCCGTTCTTCACGGGCTTCCTTCTTTTCTTTCATATCGATAAAGTTTTAAATGATTAATTGTTGTTCCAACAATAAAGAAAGAAAAAATGTTTGCGGGAGGAGTGAGAATAAACATAGATTAGGGCTTAATTACTTCTCATATTATCTTTTATATGAGTGTTTGTTTAAATACTTGTTATTCTATATAATTAATTTTACTTTTAAAAGTTATATCATTTTCTAATATCGAAACTTTGTTATTTTGTTTATGCGATTTGTGCAAAACCTTTCTTGTCTAACTTTTTTTTTTTATATTTAGCAACTTCGCTGACTTTTACTCTCCTTTTTATTGGTAGTATGGGGGCTTAATTGACTATATTAGAAATGAATACAATTCCGCATTTCCTACAATATCACGATCTTTGTAATGTGAAGATCAGGTAAGTTTCCGTACCGCGTGATACATAAAGAACGCAAAGAAACTTCCTTTAAATGCATCGCTATTTGGCGGATGCATACACTAAACTAAGAAAAGAAAGTTTGATAGGAAATGAAGAAAAGTGGAAACATATATATTAAAGGCTTGCTCTATTTTTTATTATTGATGATGTTTTCATCTTGTTTTGATGATACTTTCACTGATAATAAAACAAGCGATAATTCATATATAATGATTGGAGGAACAATGACGCGGGCTGCAACCAACCCGGGAACTGTTCCAGATGACTACATCGTTAAATCACTTCGTGTTTTGGCATTTGAACAATCTACCGGAAAGTGTGTATCTAACAAACGTTATACTGCTGAAAATGGAGATGTTATAAAGCACTCTATTGATGCCGGCGATTATAATTTTGTTTTTCTTGCTAATGAACCGCCCCACGAGCTTATCATAAATGAATTGAATGGAATCACGAAATATACGGATCTGGATGAGATTGCATATCCGGAATATTTTTTCTCGTCCGAACAGATTATTCCGATGATACAGGAGATTAAAGGTGTAAAAGTCCTGTCGGGTGGACAAGGTGCTGTATTAAGTGATAATACAACAGTGAATCCACTGCAATTGGCTCTTGAAAGATTGGCAGTACGGATTGATGTGGTATTAGAGTCGGAAGATGATCTGGAGGACATTTTCTCTGGACTTGTATTTGAGAATATTCCGGATGTAGTACCTCTTACTTCCAATTATCAAGGTGTGGTTGGACAGAACAATACCCGTACTTTATCTAAAGATGATGATGGAAGTTATTTCTCAGACGAGACTCCAACCAGTGGAAGAGTCTGGGCGAAGAGGATAAGTAGAATTATTTTGCCTGCTAAGGAATTAAGTACAGTAGGTGACAAAACGAAGGCAGTAATTCTTACAGTGGATATGGGGAGTCACTATAGTCCTTTTTGTGAACTACAGATAGCTTCTAATCCGGTGAACTACAGTTTGCCTGGTAATACAATGCTGGATTTGCACGGTATTATTAAGGAACCGTTGGAAATGAATATAAAAGCTTCCAAATGGGTAGATGTAGATAATAATTGGAACATAGATAATCAGCGTATATTAAGAGTTTCGCATGTGGATGCATCGATAACTGACTTTAACGGTAGCCGGATTTCATTTTGGTCAAACATGCCTGTAGTCAAAGTACTGCCCGAAGCATACGATGTAGATGCTGGTAAGATGGTGGAAACCAACCGTATTTTCAATAGTCTGGCATCTCAACGTACTTCGGACGGGAGTACTGCTCCCGAGCGGTTCATGTATACAGTTAAATACGAAAATGGGCAAAGAACAGGTACGGGATATATGGACTTATTGGCTGACGGATGGGTTGAAAAAGAATACTGGGGAGTTGGAGTTAATGATTATGTCAGTTTGGCCAGAAATGTGAGTGGTACATATAAACTTACGTTGTCGGCTGAGAATGAAGATGGCAGTAATGCTTTACAAAGGGAAATTACAGTTAAGATAATACAAAACGGTAAACGTCTTCAATTTTATCATCCGGCAGTGGAACCGTCAAATGGTGCTACGGGCTATGCTGGTGCCTTTTGGAAGAACAATCAGCGTGGAGAACGTATTATCATGGGACAACATGCCAGGGCGGGAACAGATGCTGAGACAATTGCGGATTGGAGTGCATGGGTGGACGATGACCCCAATAAAATGGTTATTTTGAGTACAACACCCAGTTTAGATCCTAATGTCGGAACGGCTAATCCTGGATATGCCGAAGATTTCCTGGTAACACCCAATTCCCAAAAAGGGGAGGATGGTAAAAGTGTAACAGGTAAAGGACGTATTTATTTCCGTATTGGATTGACGGGAACAAATACTACGAATACTCCAAGATACGCAACAGTAAAATTGAAATATTACTTATGGGGATGGGGGGATCCTGTAATAGCAACCCTCTACTTAAGGCAAGGCGAACAACCGGATTATTTATATACCGGACGATCAGGATCGAGAGCATTTGCTGTTTACAATATGACTCATAGCAGTTTCTTGACTGCCCCTGCAACAAGTCCTTTTAGCATTGTTGTGAATAGAGGAAATGCTTCGGAAGTAGATTTTCCGACGAAAGCAGGAGCCCATTTCCAATGGGCAAGATTGAAACCGGGATCATATGGTAATTATTCCGGTGGAACGGAAACGGATGCAAGCTATGACAGTTTTGGTTATAGGGCATTGAATCCGCGTCCTGATATGAACGCGGTTAATCTTACAGGTTGGGGATGGAGCTATTATAAAAATTACCAGTACTTGATATGGGATAATGGAAACGCGTCTGAAAGTTATAGTACTGATTATGAAATCTGCCCTAATGGTTATCACCGACCGAATGACGGAAGCATATCCGGAGGATCGGTGGCATCGCATAACAGTTCACAGGCGGATGCGAATGCGTCGGAATGGAGAGCATCCATTTTTGCGAATCCGATGACGGGTGATGGAAATGAATTGTATAATCCGAATCATCCGGATTATAATTCGAACCGTACGTCTGATGGTCAGCCGACATCGCCTTCGTATTATGCTCCTGTACCTCTTCCCGAGAATATGACATTCGGGTTTTATGCAGATGGGTATTTTGACAGGCACCCAATAGAACAGAATTTTCTTCCTGGTAATAATGTGCAATTTGGAGTTACGATAAATAGTGCGGATGCCGCATATTGGGGATGTCTTTTCTTTAATGGTAGTAAGTCCTTGTTTTTCCCTGCTGCGGGTAGGCGGAACTATGGCGTGAAAGGAGCAGATGGGGCTGGTATGTTGGAACATCCGAGTGCTGGATTTTATATGACAGCGTCAGCTGCTGATATTCCTGAAGATAAAGGTACAACCCATATTGATTGGAGCTCCGTATGGAACATGGAACTAAGCTATATGGAAACGGCACCTATTAGTACTTCGTTTAAGAATGGATTTTCTCTACGGTGTGTGAAGAATGAATGAATTAATGAGTGAAGAATGAGATTACAAATTAAGATATATATGCTCTTCTGGCTACTTTTCTGTATGGTTTCATGCGTACTGGAGAAGGAGATTGATCCGGCAGAACCCAAGGAGGAAGTCGGCCAGGTCAGCATCGAGCTGTTTACAAGACTAAGATCATACGATACTCCTGTGTCCAGAGCGGAAGCACTGGAAGACGTAGTATCCAAAGATCCCTGGGTACTTGTATTCACTGATGCTGGTGATGGCATAGCTGATAATGCTGTATTTGCAGAAGCAGCACAAGCGAACATTAATGTTGGTAACAAAAGTTATGTTTTGCTTAAGCCACAGAGTGTTACATCCTGGATTTTGATATTAGCCAATCCGCAAGAGAAGTTCTATAGAGGTAATACGCCTTATGACTTTTCGGTTGCTAATTTCAAAAGCCTGTTCACGGGGCAGAGGCTTACTGATGTGACATCTCAGATGTCAGCTATACCATTAAACACTGTAAGTGAACCTCCATTCGTGGGAAAAACGTTGCCAATGAGCTATCTGTACAAAGCTATCGGGGGGATTAATTTAAATACGAAAATAGGTACCGATGATGTTCCGTTGGAGTTGACGCGTGCGGTAGCCAAGATCGTTGTTAAGAGTAATGCTGCAGACTTCACCTTATGGGGGATACATTCGGTACATAATCTGAATAAAAATACGGTATTGCATAATCTTTCCGGCAATTTGGAAACGGCGGCGAATATGCTGAGTTATATTAGGAGTAATACGAATGAAGATTTAGTTTCTGCAACTACTAATGTGGCCGATCCTATATATGTATATGAAGCAGAGGCGAACAGCAGTGCTTATGCTTATATGATCATACGTGCATCTTATAAAGGAGTTCAATATTATTATAAGATGGCTATAGCTGATGGTGGTCTCAACTATATGGATATAAAGCGTAATCATGAATATGAGTTTACGATCGTATCTGCCAACTCTCCGGGGTTTGCCACTTATGGTGATGCCATGTTGTCGAAGCCTAATAATATGAATTTAAAATATGAAGTTACGATAACAGATATATCTTCTTATGAAATTAAGGCCAATAGTGAATATTTTCTTGCTGTAAGCAATCGGCTTTGTATCATTTATGATAATACGGTGAGTTCTGGAAATCAGTATGTTGCTTTTACATTAACAACGAATTGTACTTATGCAGATCAATTCTCGAATGGAAGCAATTATCTGAAGGTAGCGAGTGGTGGGATGACGATTGTTTCGCCGTCGCCTGCAAGAATTCCTTCTGCTACGAATCTGGCTCCTCTGGTCACAATGAATGTGATAGTAAAGCTTCCTGCCGGTAGTGATGATAACTCAAGTATTAACATAAAGCTTGGTAATATCGAGCAGACAGTCAGTATTGTGAGAAAACCGATTATTCCGGCTGCAGGAGCTGTTATAAACTATTACACGGAGAATTCCAGTACTTATGATTTTGAATATTATCTTCTTACAGCAAAAGTGGATAATTCAGCCAATGTACCGTGGATTACAATGAAAAACAAATATGGTGTGGTTAGTGCCGATCCGAATAGTATTTTGGTAGAAGACGGAGTAATTGATATAAACGTGGCTTCCACTTCTTCTGCAAGAAACCAGGTGATCTATCTTACAACGATACAAAATCCGAGTGAACCTCAGGATGATAATGAAGATATGCCGAGGCGAATCAAAGTATTTTTATATCAACAAGGATCTTGATAACAGAAAAAATAAAAACTTGATAAATGAAGAAAGTATTCATACTCATATTAGTCATACTTTGCACTTTTGCGGTAAACAGCAAAGCGCAGAAAGTTGCCGTCAAAAGTAATCTGCTTTATGATGCTACTACTACCCTGAATCTTGGTCTGGAGGTTGGCCTGGCACGCAAGTGGACGCTCGACGTACCATTCAATTATAATCCGTGGAAATTTAATGATGGGGCCAGGCTCCGGCATTGGGGAGTTCAGCCGGAAGTCCGTTACTGGTTTTGCGAAAGCTTCAGACGTACATTTATAGGAGTACATGGTCATTACGCCGATTTCAATGTAGGAGGATTTCCCGACTGGTCGTTTATCAGTGAGAATATGCAGAACAACCGATATCAAGGCCACCTGTACGGTGGAGGTATCTCCGTAGGGCATTCGTGGATTCTGAAAAAACGCTGGAGTTTAGAAGCATCTGTCGGAGTAGGATATGCGCGTATTGTGTATGAAAAATACCCTTGTGCAGAGTGTGGTACTAAGATAAAGGATACGAGTAAGAACTATTTCGGGCCTACCAAAGCGAGTCTGTCACTTATTTACGTAATAAAATAAAAAGAGAATGATGAAAAGGAATCTACAATTCATCGTATTTGTATTAGCTGTTTTATGTCAGAATATGAATTTGGCTATGGCTCAGGACCGCTCTTATGAGGGTGTTGTGTCAGTGAAACCGATGCAGCTGGAACAACGGGGTGATTTTCTTCATATAGATATTGACTTTATCATGAATAATGTGAAGGTTAAGACAGCCCGGGGAGTCGATTTTATTCCGCAGCTGGTTGCTCCGGAATGTACGTATAATCTTCCGATAGTATCTATCAAAGGAGGTAACGAATATATGGCCTACGAACGTCGGCTTGCGGTGATGAGTGCTAAAGAGAGAAAGAGTTATGTGCATCCTTATGTCGTTGAAAAAGGTAACAAAAGAAGAAATGATACCATTCAATATAGATATATATTGCCTTATGAAGCGTGGATGGAAGATGCTAAACTGGTTTTACAGCGTGATGAGTGTGGATGTGGTGAATCGACCTTGATGAGTGTAGAGCCACTGATTGATAAGGTTACATTAGAGCGCATACTATTCCCGTATGTTGTGGCACCTTACCTGGCTTATTTACAACCGGTGGCCGAAGAAGTAAAGCGGCGTGATATACAGGCAGAATGTTTCCTGGACTTTGAGGTGAATAAAGTAAATATTCGTCCCGAATACATGAACAACCCTAAAGAGTTGGCTAAGATTCGTACGATGATTGACGATCTGAAGGCCGATCCGAGTATCAAGGTAAACAGACTGGATATTATTGGTTATGCTTCGCCCGAAGGATCATTGGCGAACAACAAACGCCTGTCTGAAGGACGTGCCATGGCATTGCGTGATTATCTGGCAACCCGGTATGATTTTGCCCGGAATCAGTATCACATCATCTTTGGCGGTGAAAACTGGGAAGGACTGGTGAATGCACTTGATACCATCGATATAGAGTATAAAGATGAGATACTGGACATCATTGAATATACTTCTCTTGAACAGGGAAGAGAATCTAAGTTGATGAAGCTTCGCGGAGGTGTACCTTACCGTTATATGTTGAAAAATATATTCCCAAGCCTGCGTGTTGCTATTTGTAAAGTGAATTATGATATCAAGAACTTCGATGTAGACGAGGCACGGGAGGTGATAAAGAAACGTCCTCAGAACCTGAGCCTGAACGAAATGTTCCTGGTGGCCAACACTTATCCGGCAGGTTCGCAAGAGTTTATTGATGTATTTGAGACCGCTGTCAGGATGTATCCTGAAGATGAGGTGGCTAACATGAACGCCGCTGCTGCAGCTCTTTCACGCAATGACCTGATTTCTGCAGAGCGTTATTTAGGTATGGTAAATTCTAAAAAGCATTTACCGGAATATACAAATGCTATGGGTGTATTAATGTTATTAAAAGGAGAGTATGACGATGCGGAGAAGTATTTGAAAGCCGCTGCCGAATCGGGTCTGGAAGCTGCCGGACACAATTTGGAGGAACTGGCTACGAAAAAAGCGAATGCAGCTGAAATTGAGAATAAAAACCAAAAACAAAAGAGATAAATATTTTAGTTATAAACACTTTAAGTTAATTGTAAACAATGAAAAAGAAGAATCTTTTTATGCTGGCACTTGCATCTTTGGCATTTGTAGCATGTAGTAATGAAGACATCGTACCGATAGAAGATATCGATTATGGTGTAGCAACCGATCCTAAGGGGGATGCGTGGGTAGCTGTGGGGATTATAACTCCGTCTCAGTCTCGTGGCTTGAATAATCCGGATTATCAGAACGGAACTGCCGTTGAATCGGAATTGAAGAAAGTAAGAGCTATTTTCTTTACGGATGATGCTGATCCGAAAGTGACAGCTGATATATTATTGACATCAGCCCAGGCAGGTGTGGATGCTGCCGGACAACCTACAGGAAGTGCGGGTACTGCATTTAAAGTTCCGGCAACTTCTAAGCGTATTTTGATTGTAGCCAATCCTTCTCCAACCTTCCAGAATGATCCTGTTAATAGTAAATGGTCTACCAACACAGCGTATTCCGTTGTTAATGCTGCTCTGACAAATACAGCGGCCAGCATTTCTTCAACCGATGGTTTTATGATGACGAATGCCAAGGGAGAACTGGAACCTTCGATTACTGCTGCTGATGTTACTGCCGGTTTGGGTGTTTTGGGTGATCCAAAATCTCTGACTCTTTATAAAACAGATGCCGGAGCAAAGGCCAATCCATTGACTATCAATATTGACCGTGTTGTAGCAAAAGTTCGTGTTACTATTACGCAAACAAGTGCTAAGGCAGATATATCCGAAGCAAAATGGGTATTGAATACAACGAACAAGAGTTATTATCCTCTCTCTAAGAGAACTCCGACATGGCTGGAACAATATGCAGGTGCTGGAGGAGGTTTCCGTGCTCCGTTTGACCAATATAAGAAAGGTTCTTATAGAATAGACCCTAATTATGATGGGAATCATGCAGGTGCTTACAATGTATATGATGAAACTCATGATGAAGTAGCTAATCCGATTCCCTGGCATACAACAGGCGAAAGTGAATATTGTCTTGAAAATACTCAGAATCAGGCTGGTAATACGCATGATAATACAACGCAGATATTGGTGAAAGCTAAATATATGCCTAAAGAGTATAAGAAAGCAGATGGTACAACTACTACTACTCAGGAAACCAATGGAGACTGGATGTTGATTGATGGTGGTTTTTATACCTTTACTACATTGATGGACTGGATTGAAAGAGAACTGAAATATAAGTATCTTAATAATCATCCGGATCCTACTGTAATCACTACACCTTTGACCACTGCGTTCAACAAATATCTGGAAGGAATAAGTCTGACTGCTGTATCTCTTCCTGCTACAGCTGACGCTGCTGCTATTGCACTTCTTAAAACAGCTTTCGAGGGTAAGAAAGCTGACATCCTGCTCGAAGATGACAGAGCAAAAACTGTAGATGTTCTTACTTATTATAAGGGAGGTTATAGCTTCTATAAAGCGATGATCAAGCATGATGATACCAGTTTAGCTACCAATGAATTGGGTGAGTTTGGTGTAGTTCGTAATTCTGTTTACGATATTAGTGTCACTAAATTCAATGATCCTGGATATCCTACCATTCCTCCTGTAACAATAGATCCGGATGAGGATGATGATCTCCGTATGTCTATTCTGATTGATGTTAATCCATGGACATGGTATGTTCAGGAAGTAGAATTCTAATTTCAGATTAGTAGTTTTATTTAATTCTTTATTTAAGTGTTGTGGGAGATAAGTATGCTCCCACAACCTTACTTTCAACTTTAGGAAGTTTCCGGTAGCTCTTCTATAAAAATTCCGGGATATTATAGCTTGATAGAACAGTTGTTTGGTTCTATCCCCAAAATTGGAAATAACGAGAAAAGAACCCGTTTCTTTTCCACTCTATATATGATTAAATTAGAAAAATAGAAACTATGAATCTGAAAAGCCTTATACATTGCATTGCCCTGGGACTTCTTGTTGCCTGTTCCTGGATGATGACCTCATGCGATAGCTTTAACGAAGATCTGCCGGAGTGCCGTTTATTCGTTAAGTTCAAGTATGATTATAATATGCTTTTTGCCGATGCATTCCATACGCAAGTAGATAAAGTGGAACTTTATGTATTTGATGAAGAAGGTAAATTCATGTTCAAGCAGGCAGAGGAAGGCACTTCACTTGGAACCGGTTATTACCGCATGGCTGTAGAACTGCCTGTCGGAAAGTATCAGCTTATGGCATGGGCAGGAGCACGTGATTCATACGACATAACTTCACTGACGGCAGGAGTCTCTACCCTTACGGATTTGAAATTGCAACTGAAACGTGAAGAATCTCTCATTATGAGCCGGAAGCTCGAACCGTTGTGGTATGGTGAGATTATCGATGTGGAGTTCACAGGTACCCGTAACCAGACGGAGTTGATAAATCTCATAAAAGACACGAATAAGGTAAGATTCCTGTTTCAGGGATATTCGGATGACGACTGGGCATTGAACATGAATGATTATGATTATGAAATTATCGAATCAAATGGTTATCTGAATTACGATAACTCTTTGCTGGATGATGATGCTCTGAGTTTCCGCCCTTACCATATGGAACAGAATGATCTTTCACTTGTAGCGGTTGAACTCAATACAATGCGGTTTATGGCAGATCGTCCCACCCGTTTTATCGTGACGGAGAAAGCTACGGGACGGAAAGTTTTCAATATCAATCTGACCAATTATTTGAAAATGTCTGCTATGGAAGGAAGTTTTCCTAATGCACAGGAGTATCTGGACCGTGAAGATGAATATAAGATATCCTTTTTCTTTTCTGAATCGTGGCTGGCCGTACAGATCAATATCAATGGCTGGACGTATCGCTTTCAGGATGAAGACGATTTTTGATAAAAAGGGTATAGGCTGACATATTGAATAAAAAGATAAAGAGAATGTATATAGTATTCTCTTAAAGGCACTTATACTTCTTCGATGTGAATCGCAGGGTATATTATATTGTTTGTTTTGTTTGTGTGTGCCCCTATTTCCTCTAAGTGTAGATGTGTAATAGGGGCTTTTTTACAAAACAATTAAAAGAATATTAATAATCAAAACCAACTGAGGAAAATAATAATGAATTCAAAACTTGAAAAAATTCTGATGCAAGAAGCATCCAATACCAACCGTATCTATCTACACTATCGCCCGCAGCACGAGCATTGGGTAGCTTATGAGCAGTCGGCACTGAATCTGCTGTCGCTTGCTCCTCTGTTGTTACCCGATGAGGAGATATTCTCCGATGCAGAAATACGTCTTCGTTATGCTACTATCAATTTTGAGCAAATGGATCGTTATAACTTACCAGCCTACTGCACCTTGTTGGGAGACGATATAATGGTGCTGGGCACCGAACTTCCTTTAGAAGAAAATTAATCTGTTAACAGGAACTGCGTTGCCTGCTTGCAGGCAAGGCGTAATCTCCATGGAGGCAAGGCGTGGTCTGCGTGGAAGCAAGGCGTAGTCTGTAAGCAGGCTTTACAGGCTCTGTGGAGGGGGTATGTCATTCCCCTTTTTTATCTTCCGAATCATTCTATGTAGTTATGGCAGAGTCTGTTTTATATATCGGCCATATCCATTTTTGCTGTCTGCCTGTTTGGTGTAATATAAAGGCGATATTTCTTTCATATTAACGGTTTTTTATTGATACAGGAAGTGTCAATAAAAATAAAAGATCTGTTATTATGAAGAAACAAAAATACACATCGTCTCCAGGGAATAGACCGGATCATCTGTGGAGGTCTCTGGCCCCAGATTGGATTATTGAGTACTTCCAAAGTGTATAAAGAGTTTAAACTCTCCCTTTCTGAAGAGTGTATGAAACGGTTTATGCAGACAGAGCACCTACGCTGGAATACGAACGTACAATTGCCGGATACAAGGCAGGTGAAGTAAGAGATTCGGTATATAAAATACATCCGCATATCCGCCCCTATTGTGAACTGTCGAAAGAGGTTCTGATGAATGATCAACGAGTGATAGATGCTTTGCCTAAACTGGTACAAATGGAAGGCTATGAGATTGAGCGAAGTTAAAAGAAATGCTCCATGAATATATATCCATAGAGCATTTTTTTTCATTGGTTTCTTTCTTTTATTTCACTCTTACGATGTCATAGTTCAAGTCGCTGACAGCTTCTTGCAGACTATCATTTGATAATGTCAGAGTCGTATCATTGGCAATAACGAAGTATACAGGTTCGCTACCGTCACTTGGGGTTAGTTTCAGAGCGGCTTTCTTTTTGTTTTTAACCGTTTTCTGAATCATCTGTGGTTTACCTTTTGAACTGAATGTTTTATCTTTGCCCTGGCCTTCTGCATCCAGATAAGTCATATCCAGTGTGTAGGTAGTATCATTGGCATCGGCAAGCATATTCAGGGTCAATACGTAGCGAATACCCGGACCGTCAGCAGCAGGAAGGGTACCTTCATAAACTTCGGTTGCTTCTACTGTGGGTGACATTGCCTCAATGGCAAGACTGTCTGCTTCAGCCTCTGCGGCTTTGTTTGCTTTTGATTGGCATGATGCCAAAGCAGCTACGACGGCTGCCAACATAATTACTTTTTTCATTGTTAAGTGCTTTAAGTTAATATAAAAAGTGAGTTGCTTAATTACTCTTCTTCTTTTCGTATGACAAGCAGCTTATCAACTCGTCCGCGGTCCATATCTACTACTTCAAACAACAGATTTTTATAAGCGAAGGTATCTCCTGCTTTCGGGATACGTCCTATGAGGAACATTGCCAGTCCGCCTAAAGTGGTGAAGTCTTCCGAGTCTATATCGTCATAAGAGAGGATACCCATTTCTTCCATAAAATCACCTATATTCATCGAGGCTTCTACCAGCATAGAACCATCCTGTCTCCGCACAATCTCTTCTTCTTCCGTATCATCTTCTTCAAGAATGTCTCCAAAGATACTCTCGGTGAGGTCATGCAGGGTTATAATACCCTCTGTGCTGCCATACTCGTTAACAACAACTGCGAACTTGTTTTTGTTCTTCTTGAATAGCTCTAAAACTTTTTTAGCATACAAACTTTCGGGGATGAACAGTGCCGGGCGGGCTATTTTACACAAGTCGAACTCCTGATGACTTCCTATCATCAGTATGATGTCTTTTACCGAAACAACGCCTATAATGTCATCTTTATTTTCGTTCACCAGCAGATATTTGCTGAAATGCTCATTATCAATAATTCGCAATACTTCTTCTTTTGTTTCATTGGCAGACAATACAACAATGTCACGGCGATGTGTCATTAGTTCATTGGCCCGTTTATCCGAGAAGCGAAACACATCTTTCAACATTTCTGTTTCATCTTTATCAATCACACCCTGTTCGGAGCTTTGGTGAAGAATCATTTTAAGCTCTTCTTGTGTCATCATGCGTTCTTCGCTTTTCAGTCCGATGAGTTTGTTGAGAAGGCGGGTTGAAATACTCAATAACCATACAAAAGGGTAAGAGATTTTGGTGAGTAAAATCATGATGGGGCTTAACATCGTTGCATATCGTTCCGGATTACTCAGAGCGATAGATTTGGGTACCAGCTCGCCGACAATCAATGAAAGATAAGTGATGACAGCTACGGTAGTAATCATTGCCAGGTTTTTAGCATAAGGTTCTGCTCCCGGAATCATAGCGAAGAGTGGTGCTACGTCATCGGCGATAGCTACACCACCGAAGGCACCCGATACAATACCGATTAATGTAATACCGATCTGGATAGTAGAAAGAAACTTTTCGGGTTCTTCCAATTGTTTCAAAACTCCACGCGCAGATTTGTTTCCTTTTCCGGCAAGAGTTTCGAGACGTGCTTTACTTGAAGATACTAAGGCGATTTCGTACATGGCGAAGACGCCATTTAAGAGAAGTAAAAGAATAATAATTATAAATTCCATATAATATATGAATGATTTCTGTCCCGAAAATTACAAGAATCTATTGAATTAGTTTAGATATGGAATGTATATTAATGAATATTTAACGTTTACAGAGGGATTCGTCTAATTAAACAAAAAGAGTAGTCTCTACGACTACTCTTTTTAAGTAGTATTTCAAATTTAGTTCATACTATGACAGCGTTTTATTGAAACGCAAATGATCGCAAATTTTCGCAGATTAAATGGCTGCGCTATACTTGAGCGATGATATTCTTTGCGTGAATCTGCGATAATCTGCGTTTCAATAATAATATCATATAATTTAGAACGATTACTTACTTTTATTTCTTAGTATATTCATCAGCTTTGGCCTTCATACGTGCCACTCTTTTCTCTGTTTCGGGATGTGAAGAGAATAACTGACGGAATTTGGAAGACTTAGGTGCATCCTCCGAAAGTTTGAGTAACTTGCTCAAAGCATTGTGCATAGCATACGGATCAATGTTGTTTTTGATACAGAATTCAAAACCATAATCATCGGCCTCATTCTCCTGTTTTTGTGAGAATTGTGCTCCTGCCAATGATTCGGCAAGTGCACCCAAATCGGAATCTGTCATTTTGGCTACCGTTTCACTGGCGGCACCCGCAGCATTCTTAGCTGCCGAACGTAAATAGGCATTTTTCATAGCATCTTTAGAGTCAGTATGGATGACGTGTCCTATTTCATGACCTATTACAGACATTACTTCGTCATCTGTCATCAGGTCCATCAATCCGGCACAGATACGTACGCTACCGTCACCACAGGCAAATGCATTTACATCTATTACTTCATAAACGCCGAAATTTACTTTCAGTCCGTCTACCTCTTTTATATTGCCTACCAGTTTTTCAAGCCTTTTGCCGTATTCACTATCTGGTGCAGTCAGTGGGTTGTGGGTATCCATCCATTGCATATATTCCTTACTCATAGCGGCTACGTCAGCATCCGACAGGGTGATGGCTTTTACGGCATCGGTTCCGGCCTGTACAACTTTGCCTACATTGATTTTTTTTCCTCCGATCTTAAACTGAGCCGAAGCACTAAAACTTACTCCACAGATCAGTGCAGCCATTAATACAAATCTTTTTTTCATATAATTTTCTGGTTTTTGATTAATAATATAGTTGATTTTCGTGTTAATATTCAAATGTAATGCCAAGCGTAGGCATCAATGTACCGCTTTTCTGTTCGATATATTTCATTTTGTAACGTTGTTCGGCTATGGGGGCTGACGGGTTTTCAATAACTCCGGTACTCATATATATATCCGGTTGTTTGAAAGTACTCTTCGTTACATTTTGCAAATCGATGTAGAATCCTAACATACAACGTTTGAGGTAGAATGTTTTATCTACCCGTACATCTATCTGTCCGAAAGCCGGTAAACGCCCCGTATTATATTTACTGTAATCATAGTAGGGCCTGCCTTGTGCATTCCATGCAGTGACTAAAGAAGATTTATCCGTATCATAAGGTGTATAGGGGGCACCTCCGATACAGCTTACTTTCATTCCGAAACTCCAGTGGTGTGGGAAGTTGTATGTTCCACTCAGATTGAAGATGTAGCGGTTGTCCCATGCTGAGGCGATGTATTCGCTTTCTTTATTGTTTCGGTATTCACTCTTGAAGAGTGTGAAAGAGGAGGCTAAATTTAACTTTTTGGCAATGAGCCATCTCAATAATACTTCTACACCATATGAACGACCCTGTGCGGTTGAAGTCAGTTCTTCGTTGCCTATCACTCCATAATCATTGCCTTTACAAGCAAGTGGGATACCGTCTGATACGGAGTAGGGGATACGGTCATATTCTTTATAGAATCCTTCGGCGGATAGCTCAAAATTACTACTTGTTTGCCAGCTTAGCCCTAAGCTACCCTGACTGACGCTCATATAGCGAAGCCGTTTATTTATCAATTCTCCGCTGTTACCTTTGAAGCCAAGGCCGGTGTAAGGAGGCAACTGGTAGTATAATCCGGCACTACCACTGGCATATAACCCGTCTATAAGGCGGTAGGAGAGAGACAAGCGGGGAGAAAGTTGCTCCGAAAGCTTGTTCATGCGTGACGAATAATTGTTGGCATCCGTACGTACGCCTAACGATGCGGTAAATCGTTCATCAGGTGATGCGTAACTCATTGTTCCGAATATTCCCCAACGTACAAGCCCCAGTGCCGTGTGATAGTCGAATGTTTCTCCTTTCTGGATGTAAACACGCTGAAAACTGGTATTGGTATACTGACTGTAGTCCAGGTTCAGGCCCAAATTCACTTTCCATGCTCCAAAAGTAGAACTATTCTCTAATCTTAATTTTGTCTCCTGCTCTACAGAACGAAGCCGGAGGGTAAGATTCTCTTCCGTGGATTCGTCATTGTGTAGATATTTAGTATTACGGTTGTTCAAATAGCTATGACTGATAACCACTGACTGTACGTGTGCTCCTGCATAGTGGCGATAGACAGCTCCCAACGTGAATGTTTCCTGTTGTATTTTGGGAAGATAGCTTAGTATGTATTCTGCTTTCTCGCCTTCCAGACTGGTGTTGAGTTTCATGTTGTCAATGCCGGCAAGACCTAATACTGTCAACTCATTGCGTTCATCAAAGCGAGTTTTTAGTTTAAATTGTGCATCCGTAAAAGTTGGGAGGAGAGGCAATCCTAACATATCGAATAAGAATTGCAGATAGGACTGACGGACGGAAACCAGGTAAGAAGTCTTATTGCCCAGATGTCCGTTGGAGGCAAGCGATACTTCCGAAGCACCGAGGGTAGCTTTCAGAGAGTTCCGTTCCATATCTCCGTCGCGGAGTTTGAAATCGAGCACCGAACTGAGTGAATTACCCCGGTCGGCAGGAAAAGCTCCCGTATAGAAATTTACTTCCCTGATAAAATCGGCATTGATAATGCCTACAGGACCACCCGAAGCACCTTGAGTACTGAAATGATTGATGTTCGGTATCTCAACTCCATCCAGATAGAAACGGTTTTCGGAGGGCGAACCACCCCGTACAATGAGATCGTTGCGGTATCCGGCAGGTGAAAAGGCTACACCGGGATACGACTGCACTACACGCGAGATGTCACGATTGGCTCCCGGACTTTTCTCTATCTCCTGCAATCCGATAATACGTAGTCCTACCGGACTCTCCAGGTCACGTCGGAAGGGAGAGGCGGTAATAGTGACACCCTCCAGTTCGGTCGGGTTTTCTTCTATCTCTATATCAATGTTGAGGTTTCTTGTAGAAAGGATATATTCGGAAGTTAGTGTGGTCTTATATCCTACGGCAGATGCCTGCAAACGATAGATACCGGGAGGGACCTCTTCGATGGTGAAATGCCCGATGGAATCTGTTACGCTTCCCATACCTGTTCCTGTAATTAATACATTGATAAACTCCAACGGTTTACGACTGGTTTTATCAATGACCGTTCCCTTAATTTGGTGAACTGGTTGTGCTGTTATTGTAGCGAGAAGGCAGAAACAGAACAAGATAAATAGGAATCGCTTTTTCATTAGCCCGGGTTTGTTTTTTTCTGATTGAAATGCAAAATTATATAAAAAATAGTTTGCTTCTTGTTTTTATCTGGTATTTTTGTTTCCTCTTAACTATTAAAGTCGGGTATAATTATGAAGACAGTCCGGTTAATTACATGCAATGATGCCATGCAAGCACATATCTTGCAGGGAGCTTTGGAGAACGAGGGAATAGATTCGTTGTTGCATAATGAGAATTTTTCGTCGTTGCTGAAGAGTTATGTAAGCAATATCTCCGGTGTTGATATATTTGTCAATGAAGAAGATTATGATCATGCTCTTCAGGTATTGCGTGACAATCAGAGTCTTCCTGAAGAGTTGAAATATTGTCCGTTTTGCGGTTCGGCGGATATTACATTTAAGTTACGAAAGGATGGATATATGAAAGCGGCTTGTGCCGTTGTTTTCTCTTTGCTGGCTGCCACTCCTCCCGGAGACAATCATTGGACGTATGAATGCAGGCAGTGTAAGGCCTTTTTTGAGAGGCCTGTTTCGGCTACATATAAACAAGATGAGGAATCATAACTTCAATTTAAATACAGAAATTTTAATACGATGAAAAGAAAAAGTTTATTGTTTGCCTGCCTGCTGTTACTGGCACTTCCGTTTTATGCAGCACAGGTAGACACGGTGATGGTGCAAAGTCCTTCTATGAATAAAGAGGTACAAGTAGTGGTAGTCACCCCCAACGTTGCTTTGGGAAAGAAAGCCGTAGCGTGTCCGGTGGTTTATCTGCTTCATGGTTTTGGTGGCAATGCCAAAACGTGGATTGGGGTGAAGCCGGAGCTTCCGCAGATTGCCGATGAAAAAGGGATTATTTTCGTTTGCCCCGATGGCAAGAACACTTGGTTTTGGGATAGTCCGAAGAATAAAGACGTTCGTTATGAAACATTTATTTCCTCGGAATTGGTCAATTATATAGACGGGCATTACAAGACGGTAGCTGCACCTCGTGGACGGGCCATTACCGGACTTAGTATGGGTGGACACGGCGCACTTTGGAATGCAATCCGCCATACGGATGTATTTGGTGCTGCCGGAAGTACCAGTGGCGGAGTGGATATTCGTCCCTTTCCAAAGAACTGGATGATGCCCGAACAATTGGGTGAAATGGAAACGAATAAGGAAGTGTGGGATCAACATACAGTTATCAATCAGGTTGATAAGCTACAGAAGGATGATTTGGCAATGATAATAGATTGTGGAGAAGCCGATTTCTTTTTAGATGTGAATAAGAATTTGCACAAGCGTCTGTTGGAGTTGAAGATTGATCATGACTTTATCACTCGTCCGGGAGGACACAACGGGCAATATTGGAATAATTCTATTGATTATCAGATTCTCTTCTTTAGCAAATTCTTTAAGAAACAACTGCCGGCAGGGAAGAAATAATCACTGAAAAGCTTGACTTTTGCTTTGCAATGCGTTATCTTTGTAAGCATAATCATAAAGTAGATTCAGTTAGATTGCATGTAAAGGAGGAAGCGAGGGCTTTCTCCTTTCTTTTTTTATATACGCCTCTCAAAGGGTGTGAGTAGGGCTGTGCTGATATGGTTTTTCCCGATATTGATGTAATTTTTCCGGTATGTTGCGGTTCATGACATACTATGTTATGATGCATTTCATACTGTGTTGTGACGTAATGGGTATTTTGTTGAGAAATAACTGCTTTTTAGTTAAGAATCAATAAATCGGCTCTTGACAAGAATGTGTTATTTATTGGGCAAGAGTAACGATATAATTTATTATGCGATTATAACTTTTTCCATTACTGCGGGTTATTTCAGTATACGAACTAAGCTGTCCGGAGGTATCGTTGGTATAAATGTAGGTCGTTATTTCATCTCCTCCTTTGGGTTGAACCGTTCCTAACAGGTACATCGGATTATCTCCTAATAGACGGGCATACATAGCTATAGCGTGAAAATTGAGTGGATATATTTCTGTTAGGAAAAACCAGGGTAGGCGGGAAGTATTCTTTTGAGTGAAAGAGAGCTGGAATATATTTGTTATATCTCCACTTTGTACAGATAACGTAGCATCATGTAGAGCCAGATTATCAAATATGACTTTGGACCGGATATTTCCTTTAACGTATTCTGTTATTCCAGTCAAATAAGCTCCATTAAGTGTGTTGGTCGAATAATCGAAGGTATATTCACGTGTATTACCTCCTACTTCGTAGCGGATACAACTTGTGGCATAACCTTCGGCATTTAGAGTATAGATTGATTTGTTATTTAACTCATCGATAATTATAGCTTCATTTTCTAAATAGGTGATTTGGGTTTCGTTTTCAATTACAGGATCACCATAGATTTGTGTAGAGACATAACGAACCAGTTTATGTCCCTCATTATAATAAAAATTCTCTTCTCGTGTCACGGGTCCTCCGTCATCTTGCATTAGTTCCTTTATTGTGATTTGTTTAAGGGCAGGTGAATCCTCAATATAAATCATTTCCGGCTCTTTGTCGTCATCGCGACAAGAAAACAGTGACATAACTGATACTGTCAGTATAATTAGTGTTTTTAAGTATTTCATTTTAGTTTTATTCCTCCTTTTACCCTGTAGCCTTGTGAGTGATATACATGTTTAAGCGTACGGGTTTCGGGCTTTTCTTCCGTTGTTCCTTCGTCCGGTTTTGGTTTCTCTTCTTCTTTGGGTGGATATGTGCCGTCAATAATACCAAGGGCCATACTGAATAATGTCTCTTCTTTATCTCCTAAAGGCAAGAAAGTGACCAAATTCGTTAGGGAAGTTTCATCCACAGTATACTTAGCTGGGAAACTAACTCCACCATGCGATTCTCCGGCAATATTATAAACATTGCATACCACCGGATTCAATGACCAACCATGCTTCGGATTAATAAAACTTTCTGTTGCTACTCCTGTGGAAGGTAAGGCTGCACCGAGAATCTCCCAATTGGCAACCGGATACAAACAGTCGTAGAATGTTCCTGCAACTCCGGTAGTAGTGCTACTGGTCAGTATATATCCTCCTTCAATGTTCATATTTACGCCACTACCTATTAAATCCGGGTCGAAAAGCAGGCTAAAGTCTTTGTAGGACTGTTTGTTGTTATGCTTTAGTTCGGCAAAAATATGACCTACCGCCTCCTTTGGGGCCAGTAAAGAAGCTAATAACTGGGCACATTCCAATGAGCCTCCGGTATTATAACGCAGGTCGAGCACTACTTTGGTTACCCCTGCACTGGCAAATACGTGAGATATTTCGCGAAGTTTATTATTGTATTTATCTTTCTCAGTAGCAGTGCCTGCTGTGAAGTGGTTGTAGACTATATAGCCTACTGTTACCCCTGTGGCACTGGTTATTATTCTGTAGACAGGAATCGGGTCGTCTTCTACCATTCGTTCGGCTCCCATGTTTATGGTTCTGGTTTCTACCACTACTCCTTTATCCTTTTTAGTCTCGCTGTCTTTTTGTAATTCATACTTACCCAAAGTGAGTTTCAAAGCATTGCCCGATTGCAGGAGCTGGGTCTCATTCTTTTTGGTGATATGTTTATCGTCTACTTTTATAATCCATTCACCACGTTGCAGTTTGGCATCTGCAGCCGGAGATCCGGGAAGAACATTCGTAACTAATGCGTTATAGAGCGTATCTACATTTGAATTTTTTATCAGTGTATAGTCAAATCCATAATTGGGCGACTCCACTTTGTTCAATGTGTCTATGTAGGAATAATTCTTATCGAGAGTAGTATAAATTAATTCCTTTAAGAATTGCGCGGGCGCAAGGAAATATTTGTTGGGAGTCACTGTTGGTATTTCTTCGTACCAAAGATACTCTTGGCGCATCACGCTGTCTATCCAAGTATCCAGTTCTGTTTCGGCTGCATATTCCGGCCAGCGGTCTACTCCACATGAGAACAGGGCAGACATCATTACTATGAACAGGGTAGGGGTGAACAGTATGTTTCTTATCTTCATATCTTTATCATCTTTATAAACTGCAAATGTAGGAAATACTTCGCTTATCTACCACATTTGTGGTATAAAAATGCCTTTAATGTGTGATAGCCTGTAAATGTTTTCGTACCTATCTTTGCACGTATGAAGAATATAGCAGCTTTATTATCCGGTGGTGTAGACAGTTCGGTGGTTGTACACCTTCTTTGTGAGCAGGGTTACAAGCCGACTCTTTTTTATATTAAAATAGGTATGGACGGTGCAGAGTATATGGATTGTTCTGCCGAGGAGGATATTGAACTTGCCACTGTTACTGCCCGCAAGTATGGTTTGCCTTTAATAATAGTAGATCTGCATCGCGAGTATTGGGATAATGTGGCAGCCTATGCCATTGATAAAATAAAGAAAGGACAGACTCCCAATCCGGATGTGATGTGTAATAAACTGATTAAGTTTGGTTGCTTTGAGCAGCGCGTAGGCAAAGATTTTGATTTTACCGCTACCGGGCATTACGCTACAACCTTGCAAAGGGATGGTAAAACCTGGCTGGGTACAGCCAAAGATCCGGTAAAAGACCAGACCGATTTTCTTGCACAAATAGATTACCTGCAAGTGTCTAAGTTGATGTTTCCCATTGGGCATCTGATGAAAAATGAAGTTCGGGAGATAGCTCTGAAAGCCGGGCTTCCCAGTGCCCGTCGGAAAGATAGCCAGGGTATTTGCTTTTTGGGAAAGATAAATTACAATGATTTTGTGCGTCGCTTTCTCGGAGAGAAGGAGGGAGCTGTTATAGAATTGGAAACAGGTAAAAAGATTGGTACTCACCGAGGGTATTGGTTTCATACCATTGGGCAACGCAAGGGGCTGGGCTTGAGTGGAGGTCCCTGGTTTGTGATAAAGAAAGATATACAGGATAACATTGTTTATGTGTCTCATGGCTATGGAGTGGAGACACAATTTGGGAATGAGTTTTCTTTAGGTGATTTTCATTATATAACCGATAATCCATGGCGGGAGAGTGAAGCCGAAGGAGTGGATATTACTTTCAAAATACGCCATACTCCGGAGTTTATTAAAGGAAAGCTTTTCAGGGAAGAGGATCGTTATCGTATCCTTTCTTCCGAAAAGCTGCAAGGTATTGCTCCCGGACAATTTGGGGTGGTGTATGATGAATTGGCTGAAGTATGTATCGGGAGTGGTGAAATTATTTAATTAATGGAAAATTGAAAGTTGAAAATTGAAAGTTAGCTACGCCACTATCACGCTGCATAGTAACTTTCAATTTTCAACTTTCAATTTTCCATTTTCCATTAATTAAATATAGTATTCCGCCAAATCCACAATTCCCGCCCGCATTGCATATTTGGTTGCTTCATGTACATTGTTTACGCCGAGTTTCCGGAATATATTCTTACGGTGACTATTGATGGTATGAAAACTCAGGTTCTTTTCGGTTGCAATCTCTTTGGTTGTTTTACCTGACGCTATTTCTTTAAGGATGTTTTTTTCTGTAGTTGTCAGCAGATGATCTTCCTGTGTGTGAGTACCGGAAGTGGGTTGCTGGTTATTACCCGAAAGTAACAGATTGCTGACATGATTGCAGATGAAACGTTCTTTGCGCGAAGCACATTGCAGGGCAGTGAGTATTTCTTCTTTAGAATTATCCTTCATCACGACACCGAATGCCATGCTGCTAAACAGTATCTGACGAAGGAAACCGATACTTAATTCATCAGAGAACAATAACCAATCTACCTCTTTGAAACGTTCGCGGAGTACAATCAATTCATCTGCTCCGGCAAAATCAAATAAGGTATAATCCAGAATTACTACGGCCTGTGGATGCAGACGTAATTCTCTGATTAATTCTGCTTTATTATCTGCTGTCAGTAGCAGAGATACATCTTTCTGCTTGCTGAGCAGAAACATCATTCCTGCTTTGGTAATGTCTTGATTATCTGCAATGATATACTCTCTCATACTTCATTCCTTTTTATAAAGGTAGCCATCGGCTGATATTTCTTTCGGTAGCACTAAACTCTACACCTATTTTTATCAGTTCACGTCCGTCTGCCTGGTATGGAATCAGATATCCTTTATCATCTATTTGCTGTAAGGCTTCTTCGGCTGTGCCATTGAGCTTGAATTCAAAAACATAGATGAATTTGGGAGTTTTTACTACAGCGTCTGCCCGTCCGCGTGTACTGCGTACTTCAACGTCAGTAAACTGGTCCATTAGTTTAAAGACAAGGTAGAACACTACTTGGTAATGACGCTCGGTTTTATCGTTCAATTCATAAGGGAAATCAGCAAAGAAGGCTTGCAGGCGGGTGAGGAAGGAGTTATAATCACCGGCACGTAACTCCTGGATAAATTTTCCGATGTAGAAACTTTGGTCATTGTTTGCCATAGAGGTGTAAAAGGGTACTAAGAAATTGATGAAGCCATATCGTACCTCATCATTCGGAAACTCCAATAGATAGTTCCCAAATTCTTTATCATAGTCTTTTATCGTCAGATAGCCGCTCTGGTAAATCAATGGAATCGGATTATTAGCATCCACTCTGTATTCTGTAAATGAAGAGGCGGAGGCCTCTACTCCGTCAATCAATGTACGCAGATCGTACTCACTTCTTTGCAACAGTTCCACAAGGAAGGTCGGAGTACCTGTCTGAAACCAGTAATTACTAAATTTATATCCGTCAAAAACGTTGAGAACGCTAAATGGATTGAATACTCCTTCTGTAAACTCGCAGAAATGATAGCCATCATACAAAGCTTTCATCTTATGAAGTGTCTCTTCTGGAGTCAACTGATTCGTTTCTGCCAGTTTCTGTAGTTCCGGAGTAAAAGTATCGATTAATTCTTGCTTAGTAATACCACATACTGTAGCATACTGAGGCTTCATACTAATATCATTTAGCTGGTTCAGATCACTGAATACACTTACTTGTGCAAACTTCGTCACTCCGGTGAGGAAAACAAAACGCAAATAGCGGTCGTAACTTTTTAATACACCATAAAAGGCTTTTAGCGTCTGGCGATAATTATCCAGCAAAGACATATTGTCCAATGCTTGTAGCAAAGGTTTGTCATATTCGTCTACGAGTACCACTACACCACATCCCGTTTGCTCACTGGCACGACTAATGACATAACCAAATCGTTCTTCGGGGCTACGATCTTTTTTCTCATTACCATACAGGCATTCCCATTTCTCCAGATGTTGGTTGAGTATAGCAATTAAATCGTCGGGTGTTTCATATTTTTTGGCATTTAAGTCCAGATGAAGTACCGGGTATTGTTTCCATTCTGTCTCTATTTGTTCAATAGCAAGCCCTTCAAACAATTCCTTTTTCCCTTTGAAGTAAGACTCAAAGGTAGAAAGCAACAAGCTTTTACCAAAGCGGCGGGGGCGGCTCAGAAAATAGGGCTTTCCTGTATTCGCTATTCTCCACACAAAAGCAGTCTTATCTACATATAGGTAATCATCTCTACGAATATCTTCAAAAGTCTGTATCCCGATAGGGAGTTTACGCAATACACTGTTCATGGTTATTTTTTTATTTATTGACCATTCAAAGATACTCATTATTTCCATAAACCATTTCCTGCTTGGGCTAAATTTAAAATACAATAGTAAGCATACAAAATTGGTTTATTGATAATCTGTGTTTGTAAATAGTAAATGGGTTAAGGTAATATGCTGATAATCAATACTTATAAAAGTGTACACTCTTGTATAACTAAAGTGTACATTCTTGTAGTGCAAGGTTGTACACTTATGCATAATATGATTGTACACTTTTGCAATCTCTCTTCATTTAATGAATACAGATAGCTTAAATTACACAGATTTTAATAAAACAGAATAGGGTGATAAATAGAAACGATCCATTATCACCCTATAGTATTATTACTCTATAACTTTATGTTACATCATCTTCTTACCAGGAACGTCCTTTGAATACGTCTGACTGATCCAATGGTACAATATTACCGCTCAGTGTAATTGTATTGTTGTTGAAGTTCGGGTTTACAGTAACAGTGGCATTATTACCTCCATTGGTCAGTGAAATGAATATCTGAGCTGAAATTCCGATACCCTGTACACTGAATGAACAGTTAACATTACCTTTTTTGTCCGTTGTAATTTTCATATCCGATGCGTTACCGTCTACTGTTACACCACCAATTCCGTTAGGACCGGGGTATGGAGTATTGAAAGCAACCTGTACAGTAGATTTCTGACCATTCATCATCACAAAGTTTGTAGTCGTTGATACAAAAGCACTCTGTCCGTTACGGAAGATCACCTGATCAGCTTCGAGCACGAACTGTTTGTTTTTCAGTGCTTGTACAGCCTGCTGATAAGCTACTGCGTCGGCTACTTGTTCTTCTGCTTTCAGTCTTGCTCTTTCTGCGTCTCTTTGTGCTTTACGATCGGCGCGACGTACGGCTCTTTCTGATTCCTGTGCATACATCATGGTAGATGCACTTACCAATACTAATGCTAATAATGCAATAAACTTTTTCATAACTTTTTTTTGTTTAGGTTTAATAACGTTGTTCGTTATTGCAAAAACAACATATAGCAAAGATTGTTCATGAACGTTTCACAATTTTATGAAGTAGTTAAGTTTGTCTATCAGTGGCAAGTAGTTTAGTGGTTATCACTTCATTAGTAGTTAAGAAGTGGATAACCTTGCCACTTGACTCCTGATTAATTCACACATCAATACCTGTGAATGTTTTCAGGGCATACCCTATAAGAAAACTTATTCCGGCCACACTGAAACTGAGTACGGCCATTTCCATAAAACGTTTTCGGAAACTTTCACCACGTGCCACCGAGTAGTAATAATTGAACAATGCTATAATAATAAGTGCCATAGCCAACATTACTCCCAATGCTATCAGTACATTGCTGATTAAAATGAAAGGAGTTACCAGTGCAACTACCGTAATGATATAAGCAATACCTGTGTAGATGGCTGCCTTTGCCGGATGTTTGCTCTTATCACCTTCCGATTTGGTAGACAGGTATTCCGATGATGCCATAGACAGTGCAGCAGCAATACCGGTAATACTTCCTGTCAGTGCTATCAGTTTATGGTCACTCAGTGCCAGGGTGAAACCTGCCAATGCTCCGGTAAACTCTACCAAAGCATCATTTAGTCCCAATACCACAGAACCCATATACTCCAACCGTTCTTCGTTTATCAGCCCGATGAGCTTTTCTTCGTGTATCTCTTCTTCGCGTGACAAACGCTGTAAATCTTCACATTCAGTATACCGGGCATACTCCTGATGGGCACTGTTTTCGCTGGATTCCATAAGTTTAATGGCAAATGTGATACCCAGGATGCGCGCTAACCAGTAGTATTTGGCAATACGCCAGCGGTTGGGCTTCACTTCGGTATTCGTATACTTTTTGAGTGTATAGTAATGGGCTTTCTCTTCGGCAGAGATCAAGCGTAGTACCTTGCTGTTGGATGTGTTTTTTTCAATAGAAGCCAGTCGGTCGTACACAATACTTTCAGTATACTCATTTCGCTGGAAACGAATAAACTTCTCGAGATCTTTTGAGGTTAAATTCATGTTATCTTATTTTTATATTTTAGCTTTCGGGCAAAGATACTACAAATAGACTAAATGTATTCTCTATCTGTTAGTATAGCAATAAAATTTATTAAAAGTTTTCGCTCTGTTGGATTTTTGATAGTACATTTGATCATTAATTGAAATTATTGATATCATGAAGAAGATAGTAACTTTTGGAGAGGTACTTTTGCGTCTTACCACTCCCGGCAATCTGCGTTTTTCACAATCCCGTGACTATGTAGCTACCTTTGGTGGCAGCGAAACGAATGTAGCGGTTTCTCTTGCCAACTTTGGGATACCGACCGAATTTGTAACCCGTTTGCCCGATAATGATATAGCCCGTGCCTGTATCAGTGATCTTCGTTCACATGGACTCCGTACGGATGGTATTATTTATGGCGGCGATCGTATGGGAATTTATTTTCTTGAAAACGGGGCTTCTTTTCGTAACTCAAAAGTAGTATATGATCGGTCGGGTTCTTCTTTCTCTACCCTTCGCCCGGGTATGATAGACTGGGAGACTATTTTTGCTGATGCCGGATGGTTTCATTGGTCGGGAGTAGCCGCTGCTTTGTCACAGGACGGTGCCGATACTTGCCTGGAAGCTCTTCAGATGGCAGACAGGATGGGACTAACGATCTCCTGTGACTTGAATTACCGGAAGAACCTGTGGAAATATGGACGTACGGCAGCTGATGTGATGAAACCGCTGGTACAGTATAGTGATGTGATATTTGGTGCGGAACCTGAATATAAAGAGATATTAGGTATTGCTCCCGTAGGTTTTAAGGCTGTAAACACAGATTATCGACTCAATCTTGAAGGTTTTGAAGAGGTCGGAAAGCAAGTAGCAAAACTGGTTCCCCGTTGCAGGAAGATGTTTCTTGAGCTACGCAATTCTTTATCTGCCAATCACAACCTGCTTGCCGCTGTGCTTTATTCCGATGGATCGTTAAAGCATACGGGGATTTATGATATTACTCACGAAGTAGATCGTGTAGGTACGGGAGATGCTTTTGTTGGCGGACTCATCTATGGTCTGCTCACTTATCCCGATGACGATCAGAAAGCATTGGATTTTGCGTTGGCAGCTTCCTGTCTGAAGAATACTTTCTATGGAGACTTCAACCTGGCAACAGTTGCCGAAGTAGAAGCACTGATGAATGGTGACTCTTCCGGCAGGGTACAGCGTTAACTTCGGAGTAGATGGCGCCTTTGCCACCAGTAACGGATAAAGAGTGCTCCGGTTGCGATCAGAGCCAATGACAATCCGGTATAAAATACGGATATGAAACTGGTGGGTAACAGGTGCAGACTTCGTATGCTGATGCCTAATGAAATCATGAAAATCATGACAATCCAACTCTTTACATCGAAAAAAGAGAAGGGACAATTCTTTTCCTGTTTCTTTTGGGTGATGCGTTCGGTATGTTTATAATATAGTCTTCTGAATATAAGAATGAAGAATAGAAGGAACACTACTGTGGCTTCACCCATTTTGAACAACCAGTATTGAGAATCATTGAGCCATGTCACGATTCCTATTCGCAGTATATTTGCCCCTGCCACTATCCATACGATACCGGCAGTAATCAGTAAAACTTGTCTGTTGACTCCGTATTTCATACATTAAATTTATAGATTGATGCATTAAACAACAAATAGAACTACCATTTAGGTTCACTTACGTGAGAAAAAAGTGATAAATAATGAACAACTGGTCAACAAAACACCCGTACCTATAACTCCATACCAACCAAATGCCTGCCAGAAAGTACCTGCCAGAAAAGTCCCCATTGAACCGCCAACAAAGTAAGTAGTCATGAAAATAGTATTGATGCGATTGGAAGCATTAGGACAAAGCTCAAAGATACTGGTCTGGTTACTCAATTGAATGCACTGCATACCAATATCGATAATAATAATACCTGCTACGATACCCAGATAGGTGTTTTCTCCTGCAAAGAGCAGAAACCACGCAAAAAGTATCAATCCACAACCGATAAAGTTGAACCGGCGGACGCCCACTCTTTTTACGTATTTACCTACCAGTGATGCTGATAATGCTCCGGCTATTCCACAAAGTCCTAACATACCGATAACATTGCTTCCGGCGTGGAAGGGAGCTTGCCCCATTTTGAATGCCAGGCATGACCACATGGCCAGAAAAGAGCCAAATGCCAATGCTGCCCGTATGGAGTAGATTCGTAGCTGTGGGTATTCTTTCAGTAACAGAAACAGTGATTTCATTAATTCACTGTATTTCCCTTTGAATGTGGGTTTTATATCCGGCAGTACTTTAACAACTACCATTCCACATATCAGCATCAGGGCAGCGGCTATGTGGTACATTTCCCTCCACCCGAAGATCTCGCCGATGAACCCACTGATTACCCGGGAAGCGAGAATACCGGTCAGCAAGCCTGAAACAACAAGACCTACGTTTCGCCCTTTATTCTCAGGTCTGGAGAATTGCGAAGCTATCGGGATGAATATCTGTGGTATTACTGAACAAATACCCGTAAAAAGGGAGGCTATTAATATAACATGTATGTTCGGTGCCAGCGCAATAGTCAATAGCGAAACAATCAGTATCGCAAAGTTAATAATGATGATTTTCTTTCGTTGATACAGGTCGCCTAACGGGATGATAAATAAAAGCCCCAGTGCATATCCGATCTGTGTAATCATAGAGATCAGGTTTGTCTTAAACTCTGATACACCCATGTCGTGGCGTATCATGTTCAGTAAAGGCTGGTTGTAGTAAAGATTGGCTACTGATATACCGGCAACAATTGCCAACGTCCAAAGTATGGATGCCGGTAATCCTCCGTTTTCTTTTAAAGTCTGTTTCATGGGCGCAAAGATAGAGAATTGAGCCTACTCTACAAAGAAAGTCACCGAAACTGTATTTCCTTCATTGTCTACTGCCGTCATTGTGTGTTTTCCTGACGAGGGGAGTAGGGATATCTTGTGAAAATCCTGTGTCTCGGCCAGGTAGTTATTGTCTAAATGCCAATATACGGTAGCTTTGGGAACGCTATGCACCAGTTCAAAAGTCAGCTGGCTTTTGCTCCCGTCCATTTGTCTGGGTAGAAATATGCGGGCATTCATGGTAGGATAGACAAACTGCATCGGACGGAGAATATCTTCCCCGCATCCGGGCTTGAAGGGAGGCAGAGTTTTGTATTCCGGGTGGCGTTGTTTGTAATACCATTCCCAGACAGGAGGTAGGGTGAACCAATTCTTTTGAATGGTAGCCTCTGTATTGATACAGCTTTCGTAGATACGTTGCGTTCCGTCTGCCGATAGGTTGATTCGGTGGTGATAGGGACATGCTTCGGTTTTGAGTCCGGCAGGAAGTATCAGTATGGTGTCTGTTTCTTCACAGAAGCGTCCTTTCAGATGTCCGGACAGGTGACAAACCTCTGCGTCTACAAATCCTTCAGAAGGTCTGACGAACCAGGGGGACGATGGTAACAGATTGAATACGTCGAACATGACCGGCCCTGCAGTGCGTGCCCCGACAAGTCCCGGTTTACCTTCTCCGGTAGCATTACCCACCCATACACCTACGGCATAGCGAGGGGTGACTCCTACTGCCCATGCATCGCGAAAACCATAGCTGGTTCCCGTTTTCCAGGCAATAGTCTGCATGGAAGGAATAGTACGCCAATCAATCTCTTCCGGTCGGTTTACTTCTTTTATGGCTTCAAAAGTCTGCCATACGGCACAGGGAGAAAAGGATGAAGTTGGGACAACGGACGAGGCATTGTGGGCGGAGTCGGAAAGTAATAAAGAGCAGTCTGTTTTA
Source organism: Bacteroides sp. 41_26 (assembly GCF_949740115.1). Taxonomy (NCBI): domain Bacteria; kingdom Pseudomonadati; phylum Bacteroidota; class Bacteroidia; order Bacteroidales; family Bacteroidaceae; genus Bacteroides; species Bacteroides sp. 41_26. The sequence goes on along the minus strand of NZ_CATJGZ010000081.1, from coordinate 15,335 downwards.
TCTAATCCTTTCAGACAGCGTGCCATGTCTGTATAGGCACAGGTGATATCCCACAAAGTGCCCTCGGCACCTCCTAAAATAAGGGAAAGCCCATAATGGGAAGCAGGACGGGTGAGAGTACTGATTCCCGTTTGTTTCAGGAAGTTGTAAAATTTAGGGACGCCGTAACGTTGCAACATTGTTACGGTAGGGATGTTGAGTGAACGTGCCAGTGCTTCGGAGGCAGGGACGGCTCCTTCAAACTGCTGGCTGAAATTCTGTGGAGCGAAACCATTGATGTTAATCGGGATATCAGGCAATAAAGTATGTGGGAGTATACTGCCTTCCTGTAACATAGCGTAATAAAGAAAAGGTTTGAGAATGCTTCCCGTACTGCGGGGGGAACGGATGATGTCTACCTGATTGCCGCTGTTTGTTTTATTGAAATGTACATTACCGCAATAAGCTATGGGCTGATTTTTCTGAACATCAATGACTAATATGGCTATGTTGCGGATATCACTACGGGAGAACTCACCATTCCAACGTTCTATCAGTTCTTCTATCTGCAGCTGTATTCCCCGGTCGATGGTACTTACAGAATAGTTGCCGTTTCTCGTTTGGTAGAAGTAGTCAGTGAGATGCGGAGCAATCTGTGGTAGTGGTTTGGGCTCTTGGGGCAATGGCTCGCTGAGGGCAAGTTCGTAGCTTGAATCATCCAGCACTCCTTTTGTGTGTAACCGTGTGAGGAGGCGGTTACGTTTATCGAGCAATGCCTGCCGGCTTTTGGAAAGATGAATCATGGCAGGAGAATTGGGAAGTACGGCGAGCATAGCTGCTTCTGCCCATGACAGATCGTCTGCCGAATGGCCAAAATAACGCCAGGCAGCGGCATCCAATCCTACTACATTTCCTCCAAACGGAGCGTGGGAGACATATAAAGAGAGTATCTTCTCTTTTGAATAACGGAACTCTAACCGGGTAGCCCATATCATTTCGATAAATTTCTCGCTGAAGGTACGAGGATTGTTGCGAGCCAGACGGATGGTCTGCATCGTAATTGTACTACCTCCACAGATAACTCGTCTGGCTTTTAGATTCTGATAAGCAGCTCTTCCTATTGACACTGGGTTAACTCCCCAATGGTGAAAAAAATGGTTATCTTCAAATACAACGAAGCAGGCTTGTATCTTTGCCGGAGTCGTAGTGCGGGGAGGAAAACGCCATTGGCCGTCCGGGGCAATACGTGCTCCGAGAAGCTCATTATTCCGGTCGGCCACAACAGTAGAGTAGGGTACATGGAATAGTTGCCGGGGAAGGCAAAAAATATACCCTATTAACAGGAGTGTAATAACCCCTCCCCCTATCATTTTACCCTTCTTCCTTCTCTTTCCTTCTCCCCTCTCCATTCTCCCTTCTCCCTTCTCTCTTCTCTTCCCCTCTTTATTCAACTACTACTTTTCCGGCCTGAGTCCTTGTCTGTGCTCCGGAATCGTACATTGCTTCACACTGGATAGCAGGTAATATGAAGGTTCCTGCATAGGTTGCCTGCAATCGTATGGTGAAGGTTTTAGACTGTCCCCGTTTCAGATTGAAATAGGTAAGTACACGGTCATCGCGGATATCCCGATAGGTATAACTGTTGTTCGTATCAGTACTTGTGGCTTGTTCCGGATGGTCTATCATACGTTCATTATATATCTCCCAACCCGATGGTATGATATGTGTCAGTGCCAGGTCGTTGTAGTCGGAAGTTCCACTGATGTTGGCTACCGTAACTACTGCCATAAAGTCTGTACCTTGTTTGATCGGATTAATGGAGATAGCCGTACCGTTCATATCAGTATATCTCACATCCAGACGTAAATTATTTGCTATTGCAGGTAAAGTATCATTCAGTAATTGTGTCCGGGTGATAAGATCTACATTTAATGCTCCTTTTCCATTATTTTTCACTGTAACTTCACCTCCACCAGAAGCAGTGGCAAGTGTTTTCTCAAACACGGCTTTGGCAGATTTTACAGCGGGTTGTTGTTTGCCATGCAGTGTCCACGAAAAGTCAAGTGTGCCTGATAGTTTTTCGGCCAGTCTGCCCATTGCCATTAGAGCAAATGCAGTGGATTGGGTACTGAACCACTCTTCACGGGATAAACTTTGTGATACTCGTTGTGCCTGTGCAAACGCTTCCCGTTCACGTCCCATTAATAGCAACGTTTCCAGTATCATAGATTCATCGCGGTCATAAGATCCGTATACATAGCTTCCTGCAGAAGAGGAATAAGGCTCTACTGTAGTCTTGGCATTAAATACCAACTCATTAGCAGCTTTCATTTTTCCGTTTAAGGCGTATGCTGCCGCCAGTCTCCATTTAGCTTGTAAAGAGAGAGTTTGCTCCATCTCCTTCAGGCGGTTCATGGCCCCGTGTTCCGGTGCTCCTGCCAATGCCAGTGTGTATAGTCTGAACGCTTGTTGCAAATCTGATTGCCAGTAATATCCGGTATCCTGTTGAGGTGTACGCCAGTTTTGTGCAGCCGAACGTTGGAAGCGCTTCCACTTATTGAGTACATTGGCATTTACGGCATATCCTTTTTCCTGTGCCATTACCAGGAACATTCCGGCGTAGGAGGTTATCCATTCGTTGGCAGAAGCACTCCCCGGCCAGTAAATAAATCCTCCGTTGGGTAACTGACGGGCATACAGTTGTTTGATTGCTTCCTGTACATTTGCCTTTGTTTTTTGAGATTCGGTTTCGTCTACTGCTTTGAACTGACTGATAAACAGGAGTGGGAGAGCCTTGGAAGTTAGCTGTTCTGTACAGTAGTGCTGGTAGTTGTACAAGAAGTCGAATCTACGGCTGATATCTACCGACGGGATACGGGATACTTCCAGCTTGACACTGTTTTCCGGTGAACGACTGCTTAGCCTATAAGATAGTTCACAACTTTGCCCGTTTTCTATCCATTTACTTTCACGCAGTGTTACCGCAGGATTAGGATTACGTAGCTCTATCTCAATTGTTTCCGAGACTTTCTTCCCGGCTCCTTCGGCTGTTACGCGAAGGGTTGTTTTACCGGATTTGTTACCAGTCTTTAGTTTGAAGAAAACTAGCTGATCACCCGGTTTTACGAATGAAACCGATTGTTGGGAGGCACCGCTGATTTGTGCACCACCCGATGCTGAAACGGATACTTTTACATTCTTCACTTCTTTCTCCATGGCAAATACATTGACCGGGAGTGATATCTCCTCTTGTGTACTGAGCACGCGGGGTAATGTTGAAAGAATCATGAGTGGGGTACGTACCGGAGTTGTCTTTTCTGCCCGTCCGTATGCTCCGTTTTCTCCTGCCACCACCATGGTACGTACTGAACCTACGTACATTGGAAGCGTGATTCGGTGTGTCTGGCTTTTACCCTTACCAATGCTGAACGGACCGATAAAACGTACTACCGGTTTGAAACGGTTTGCTTTGGTATCCGCCGGTTTTAATGTTTCATCACCTCCGGTACTGAACAGTGAACTGTAACTACCCGTATAGGCTCCCAACACATCGTCATACATGTCCCATGTACGAATGCCTAATGCTTCCCGTGCATAAAATTCGTTCCACGGATCAGGTGTTTTGAAGTTGGTAAGGTCAAGTAATCCATCGTCTACGATAGCCAGTGTATACGTCATTGGTTTACCTGTCTTTTCGCTTACTGTCACATTGAATTCCGTTTCGGGACGAAGTACGTCGGGCATCTGAATTTGGGGCTGGAGTACAGTTTCTTTATTAGTCACAAATACCGGCATTACTCCGTACATACGGATGGGTAAATCATTTACAGTTTGTGCATGTGGTTGCAGCAGGCTGATGTGCAGATAGACATTAGGTGCCATTTCCGGGGTCACTTTGAACTGATATTTGGTGTCTTCTTTACCAGATACATCCAACCATTCACGTTGTAATACCTCTGAACCGTTTTCCAGAGCGATAAGTGCTCTGCCTCCTGCTGAGGCAGGGATAATGGCAGTTACCGTTTCACCTGGTTCGTAAGATTCTTTATCGAGAGAGAAAGCCAACATTTTGACGCCGCTCGGATCAGTCTTACTGGAACGTCCGCGCCATTCGGGCCAGTCTACGTAGACTGTACCTCCGGTAGCATGTCCGCTTTCTGTGTCTTTTACATACACCAGATAACGTCCCCAATCGGGATAGTTGATGCGGAATCTGAAACTGCTCTTTCCGTTTATGGTATTCAGCTTTCCGCTGGCCACAGGGGTATAAGAACTACTGTTGACATAAGTCTCAAACGATTCTCTGGAACTTTCCCACCACCAACTCCAACTGATGCGGTAAATCTTATATTCAAGTCCCGAACGATTTACAGGTTTTCCTTCCGGATTTACGGTGACGATGTCAAATACATGATCCTTATCTGTCTCGATATATTTACCTTTAGGCTGATTGAGGTTGATGCCTACGTACGAATTGAAAGGAGAAAACGGAACACTTGTTGTATTGATACTGGCATCTCCGCCCGGTTCGAATACCCGGGTAGTAATATTGGCTTGTAACATACCCGGTGCATTTCCCGATTCGGGTAGTTTGAGAGTGAACGATGCATTGCCGTTTACATCCAACATGCCGCTGAATACGTCCATGCGTGAAGAGGTGAACTCTGTTGCCGGATTATTGAATATATATTGTCCGTAATTCTTGAATTGCGTATTGACTTTGGAGAGTGACATTTCGACTTTTGTTTTCAGTCTTGAAGCCTGGGCACCTGTTAGCCATGCTGACGACAAAGTAGTACGTATCTCTCCATCCGTGGCTTTGAGTATCTCTCCCTGAAGCTGTAGATTGATTTTCAGACGGTTGGGCTTTACCGTTTCTATTCGTAGTGACTTGTGAAAGGCCGTTCCTCCAACCTTCACGTAAGCATTCCATAGTCCGGTAGGATCTTCTGCTCTTGTTGGTACGGCGAAAGTATACAGCCCGTTTACTCCGTTAGTGGAGATTAATTTATTGTAGAATTGTCCCCGCGGATTGTAAATTTCCAATGCTACGGGGTGTTTATCCGGTATCCGGTTGTTGCGGTCTTCAAGCATGAACGAGATGTGTAGTGTATCGCTGGGACGCCATACGCCTCTTTCGCCATATACAAATCCTTTTAATCCTTTCTGTATATCTTTACCGCCTACGTCAAAACGACTGACTGACTGTTCTTCCCCGTCTGCCACCCGTACATATGCTTTTTGCTTTCCGGCTTCTGCCACAACAATGAAAGGCACACCTTTAGTCTCAATGACAGTGAATCCGTTTTTGTCGGTTTCGGCTTTACCCACTGGCTGTAGCTGAAAATTGTAAGCTGTTACTATAGCTTTCTCTACTGGGGTAGTATCTAATATGTTATTTACAGTAATCCACAATTTGTTGACCGAGTTTCGCTTTACAATCATACCAAGATTGGATGCCAGAACATTACATGCAGCTGTTCGGTCTGCTCCCATATAGTAAGATATATGGCAGGGGTTGTCGCGCTCTTCCCAACGATATTGTCGCCAGTCCATTCCTTCGGAACCGTTGTAATAATAGTAGGTCTGCGGAGTATCCCACACAGCTTCATCTTCTTCTGACAGTTGTTCGGAGGATAGTTTTGTTAACTGGTCCGAACTTTCGGAGAATTGTAATTCTTTGTCATCTTCTCCGCATGGATAGGCCGAATAGGCTTGTTTGAACGAAAGGGTGATCCGGTAGATGGCTCCCGGTTCCTGATTGATCAGTCCGGAGAGGTCAATAGAATAATCTTCCCATTTGCGGATGTCTTTAGACGGGTCTTTATCCAGATGTAATGTCTTTTTATAAACCAACCGTCCGGACCGTCTCAATTCGTTGGAAGATGAAAGAGTGTTTGTCTGCATAAACATCAGTACATTACTTTCAAATATACGGATCACATTCAAGTCAACAGCATGCAGGCTGACAGCCCGGAAAGGGATAATCAGATTTTTGGAGTCGGGCAAAATGGCAGCATCTGTACGTAGTTCCACTTGTGGTTTCAGGCTGGGTTGACTGAAGGAGATAGAATGGGAGGTGCCGAGTTTTTTTCCTTTCCTATTTTTTATGCCTTCATAGATTCTCAGTGTGAGTTTATTGGAGCGATTGGGCTCGAAGTATATGTTTACTTTGTCATTGATTACCTGAAATGTGTACGAAGAGAGTTCCGCGATTTCAATGAGTCCCTTTAGGTCCTGTGTGGTAGATACGGGATCGGAGAACGAAATTTGTATTCCGTTCTCTGGTTGCTCTATGCGTTGTGCAGACATGAAGCGGAAGATATCTTTTGCCGGAATGGTCACCTTCTCAACAATTTTCCGGTCTATACCTGCCACTTTTCCGTTCAATGTTATTTCCAGATCGTAATCTTCCTGTGCTCTCGGTATACGGTTGATGTTGAAACTGTATCGCATCGGATTTCCTGTGCCTCCTACAGAAATGGCATAATCTGAAGAACCATTTCCATTAACTGAGATCATTTTCTCTACTTGTACGTTGTCAATCTTGTCGCTGAAACGTATTTCTCCTTTAACAGAAGCGTAATCGGGGGCAGCGGCAGTTATGTCGAGTGGTTCCATTGCCAATGAGAAATCCTTCTCTTGTACCCGGAATGAGAAATTAAACTCTTTCAGACGTTTGTCTACTTTTACAAAGTCTCCCAGTTGAAACGAAGCCTCATACATTGTTCCTGGTTTAAGCGCTCCTTCTTCGGGCAGGAATTCTATTGTGTTATTGCTTATCCAATATGTTTTTCCTTTCAGTGAAGGCGAAAAGCGAAATGGATTCTCTTTGAGTTCGTTATTTAAATCTACTACGGGCTGATCTTGGGTCAGTTCTATTCGTATGGGTGAGGATTGCGATATTACCCCACCTGTATAGGCATTTACATAAGGTGTAAACTCCGAAGAAGGAACAAGTTCTTTCTGACTGCCTGCACATGAGCTCAGACTTATGATGATGAACAGAAGAACAGAATACGCGGCTGGAATCATTGTTGTTCGTTTCATGGTAAAGGTATTAAAAGTTTAGTGACCAAAGATAATGAAAATATGCTTTTTACTATATTGATTCATCTAAAAAAATGAAATAGTCTTTGATTGGGGGGGATATCTTTTATCAGGGCAATCGCACCAATTTTAGGTTCAATTGACCATCGCTTGGCGTACCTCCCCGTGCGGGAAGCACTCAAAACTGATAAATAACTGAAGGATTTTTCTTTATTGCGGCAAGAATAAAATAAAATATTGATTTTCAAAAACTATTTTATAATTATTCTTTTCTATAAATTCATTTACCACCTGGCTCTTTTTATTACTTTTAAAAGTACCTGCTTCCACTCCGCAGTCAATCAGGTAGTTCTCATCCGGTGTTCCGAACTCTTTTCCTATGCTATCAAATTTTTGCCTTAATATAGCTGGGAGTGGACCTTTGTAATTGTTTAGTTTCTGTTTTAGTAGCGGTGCACTTAATAATTCCGGCCAGGAACATCCGATAAATGGTCTGGTTCGTGTCATATAATTAATGGCGGGTATACTGCCGTAAGCAAACAGGCAGTCATCTTCTTTAATATATGGTTTTATCCCTGCTAACAAGTCGTTCACTATCTCAGCTCTTTCATGGGAAGTATAAACATGTTTCGTTCTTTCGTTCCGGATCGAGAACCTCTTCTCGAAAAGTGGACCTCCGTCAAAGTATACTCCTTCAGTTATAGTTTTTACTCCGCATACCAGGATGTATATACCCAAAGTAAGCAATAGCGTTTTCCTTACCATTTGTACAGATAAAACGGGCGGAAGAATTTTGTTTTTTATGGAAAAGTAAAACGAGATGGCCATAGGTAATCCTAACCAATAGATAATACTTCCGTTATTGTACATTCCCCCATCACTGCCAAGTGGTATGATCAGGATCATAGAAAGTCCTGCCCATGATAACATCTTGATTGCTTTGTCATTATTCAAAAAGATATTTCCTGCTAACCCTATCAGACTGAAAGCACAGAGGATAATTACGGCATTTTCTCTATAGAAAAGAATGCCCAATACTATGAAAGCAATGATTCGGATAGGTAATTGTAACAGAGCATTTCTTACATATTTAAGAGACAATAGAAGAACAGCATAAAGTAAGAGTATTTTCGCTCCGAACTTGAAAACCAGATAGTAGATTCTCACCTGAGCAAATATCATATTGGCCAGGGTATGGGAACTGGTTCCGCTATCGTCTCCCGCAGCAGAGGTCAGTTCGTGCAAGTTATGAATGAAATATTCATAATGCCCTAAAATTTTCATTAGTAAAATAACACCTATAATTCCTGTGATGAACGAAAGTGTAAAGATCAGGCATCTGCCGGCACAACGACGAGCACTTTCTTTATAATAAAGTTTATGCAGAATTATAAGCAGAATAATGCCATAATCGAGTATATTCGGAATACGTGCAAAGGTGTTTAATGCAACTATAATTCCACTGATAATGAACCATAGATTATTATTACTTCTTAGCCCTTTAAATAAATAAAACACAGCAAGTACATATAGAAGGCATGTCATCAGATCATTGTAGAAAGCCATAGGTAGACCTACATAAGAAATAATAACCAGTAAAACTCCAATGATTATAGCCGATACATGGATATGTTTACGGAGCAGTCTATATACCAGATAAACGGTAATCATATTGTTTACTACACCCAATAAACGTATATCGAATATCCCTGCATCAGGAAATAAAGCAATGAAAGTTCCTCCTACAACTCCGCTTAGATAGTACATGAAGTTATATTCCACACTTTCAGGAGCTTTGAAGATATGATCGTAGAAAGTCATATAGAATCCTGAATCACATAACTCGAAGCCCCAAAAGACAGATATTAATTGATAAACTATAAGGAGAAGACAAGTAATTCCGAAAGCTTTTCCCGGATTGTTTTCAATAAGATGATATAATTGAGAGATTGTTTTCATTAGAGAGAAGTTTATTATATATCCCTGATAAATGAGAACTCAGATTTAACTTTATACTTCTTTAATAAGAATCATATGCAAATATAGTCATTGTTGTTAACATAGCAACACAATGGAGAGTAGATTATCAGTGTATTGTTAATGTAGCTATGTATTGTTGGCAAAGAGAAATAACAGACATGATATACGTGAACTAGAGTTTGAAAAATTAGATATATGTTAAATAATAAAATATACTAATTGCATTTCTTAATGATTTTTTTGTTAATAAATTAGAGCTATGTGCCATCACTAATTTTACTTTTTATTTTTTTTTAACCATAAGCTACATTTGTTTTTTGTACATTTGAAATGATGTAGGATGATAAGATACATCTTTATGTTCGAATATTTTGGAAAAGAGAGAAACTCTTTTTTAGGTGTCATTGAGACAAAAACCAGTACATAGAAGAATTAAAACCAAGGATTATATGTTTATTAATAGACAAAGAATTTATTTGCCTCTATCTGTTCTATTTATGTTTTTATTGTTAACTTCTTGTTTTGACGAGAAGTTTGAAACGAATGCGAAGGAGGGTCATGTGACGATAACGGGTATTAATACCCGTAGTTATGAGGGCTCGAAGCCGGGAGATGGCATTGATGATAAAGTTGAAACGCTTCGTGTATTGGCATTTGATAAAGCTACTAATATATGTAAAAGTAATGTTTTTTATTATGGTGCTGTGTTGGCCGGAACTACCTTGCAGCATCCTATTAAACAAGGAGAATATAATTTTATTTTTCTGTGTAATGAACCTCTCTGTCAGGATATCCAAACATTACTTGATGGTATTAATCACTATGATGATGTAAAGTCAATTGCATATCCGGCAGAGTTTTTTAATTCGGATTATATTATTCCTATGATAGCAGAAAACGGAGGTGTAAAAGTGTTGGCCGGAGGAAAAATCGAAATAAACAGCGTTGTAAGTACAGAACTGGTTGTAAAATTAAGACGACTTGCTGCCCGTATTGATGTTGTCTTAAAATCTAAAATAGATTTGGGAGATTTCAATTCTACTGTATTCGAAGGGGTTACTCTCTCGAATCTTCCAGATCGCGTGTCGTTGGTACATGGCTTACCCAGTGATCCTGTATCTGGTTGGGTATATGATGATCCAACTTTAACTTACAATGGAACAGCGATAACCAGAAATGTAATACGTAAATTTACACTTAATGATAATGCCGGTTATTTTGAGATAAATCCGGCTTTTCTAACTTCTGCGGATAAAGCGAATGATTTGGTTTGGGCAGCCAGAATAAAAAGAGTAATCGTTCCTTCCAGTTATTTTGCGACAAAAACGATGGAAGCAAATGCAGTTGATTTTACAGTTAATATGATAAAAGATTATAGCCCTTCATGTAAATTGCAAATTTTATCTGATCCGGATTATAGATTACCGGCAAATGCCCGGCTCGATTTAACGGCTGTCATAAAAGCACCTTTGGAGGTAAATATAAAGCCTTCTCTATGGATTCCTGATGATAATGATTGGGAGATAGTGGATAATCGTATCTTAAATGTATCTCATAAAGAAGTTAAAATGACAGACTTGAACGGGGTTCGTATTTCTTTCTGGTCGAATATGCCGGTGGTACGAGTGTTGAATACTGTGCAAAAGCAGGGAGAGGCTACGAAACGTATTACTAATGAGGTTTTTAACTGTTTGGCAATAGATGAAATCAATAATTCCAATCCTTACCGGTTTTATTTTGATCCGCTGACTGGTAGTGGTTATATGGATTTGTTGATTGATGGTACAAATACGGTTGTCGGTTCTCCACATATCAGAACTGAGAATATGACTGGTACGTATACGTTGACTTTGTCAGCGGAGGAACAAGATGGAAAAAATGCTTTGCAGCGGGAAATAAAAGTGGTGGTAACACAAGAAGGTTTACGCTTTGTTAATGATCCCACTAAAAACGGACAAGGTTTGTTTAATGGAGTCTTTTTTAAACACAATCAGAAAGGTGAACGTATCATTACTGGGCAACATGGTGTAAACTGGGACTGGTCAGTGGAGGTGCCTGCTGAGTTTCGGGATTGGCTGGTAGTAAGTGCAACCCCCAGTTTTGATCCGGGGGTAGGAACCGAATCACCGGAAGATGCTGAAAAATACCATGTAGTCCCAAATCAATATAAAGGGGAAACAGGTTATAATATTACAGGTCTTAAAGGTCGTATTTATTTCCGTATTGGCGTAAAAGAAAGCGCTAATTTTGTAGCAAATAAAGATGCAACTCCAAAGTTTGGATATGTTAATTTGAAATATCGCCTTTCTGCTACGTGGTCACCGACTATGATTATCTATGTCCGGCAGGGAGAAGCGCCACATTATATATATGGTCCGGATGATCCGATTCCGGGAGAAGTGTACAATGGCTGGAATGGTGGAACTTTGATAAGTTCAGAAGTCAGAGAGGATATGCGTCTTTTAGCTGCAGATTCGCGCAATCTTGGGGCTGCGGAGTTTTCACCTCTTAATTTAACAACGGAAGGATTGGCTGGAAATGGAAATCCTGCCCATGAAAATGTTGGTATAAGGGGGGCTCGTTTCGTTGATTTTCCTTCGCAGGCAGGTGCCTTTTTTCAGTGGGCGATAGATCTGGGATCTTCTACTGATTATAGTAGTTATTATCGTAGAGCTTATAATCCAACAAAATCATTGAATAGTACGGCTTTCCCGTGGGGATACGCTGAATTCCCTATTATGTGGGATGGAGCTACCGGCATATCAGTGTATAAAAGTCAATTTGAGGTCTGTCCTCCGGGATATCGTCGGCCTACAGATGGATATACGAATAAGATATCTACTAATGGATATTATCCTTATTTGCCGATTGCAGGCTCTTCTGCCACTGATTTTGAAAATCAGAAAGCGGATATAAAGTATTCTGAATTCAGAACTTCTTTATTCTTAGTGCCTTTTGCGGGGAATGCTTCTTCAAATGCTGATTATAAAACAACCTATGACAATGTTGTTTCAACCAATACAGGGCCGGGAACGTATCCTTATGGTAAAAGTGGAACAGCTCGTAAACAATTGAAAAACACATCTTTTACTTTTTATTCGGATGGTTTTTTTGACAGAAGACCTATAAAAGAAGCTTCTTCGGGTAACTATGGTGTGTCATTAAACAATAGTAGAGCTGCTTATCAGGGAGTACTATACTATAATTTTGATACTTCAAAGAAGATATATCGTTCTGTCTTTTTTCCGGCTACCGGTCGTTTGAATAATATGACAGGTAATCTGGAAAGTGCAGGTAGTACCGGTTATTATTGGTCGTCAAGTGTAGGACCTGGATACAATCGGAGTGAATTGATATCAGGAACAAGTGATAGAAGAATGCGTTATGGAGCCTGGTCACTTGAATCTTCCTATAATGCTCATAACATGAGACTTTCATATCAGGGATTTGCTCAGGCTATCCGTTGTGTGAGAGAGTAAAGTATATTCTATGATAAGTTTTTAATTAATAATATTCTGTGGAGAAGGCGTCGTTTTTATCTATGTCTTCTCTTTTATTTAAATAAATATTTATTTGATTCTTTATCAATTTTCAAAATAGTTTGTGTCAGTAATTCAATGGCATACTCTATATCTCTCCAGTCGCACATATCTGTATGCTCAATCAACCTCCTAAGGGGAGACTACTTTTGTGACAGAGATTGTTGATTGGTTTGTATTTAACGATAATTCAAGTTAATATATTGTATAACATTTTAGGGTGAAACTCTATAATTCTGTGGTCTTATGCAAGCCAAGTTTTAATAACTCTTTTCTTCTGTCTAATTTAATTATTGAAGATAAGTTGAGCTTGTTTCAATCACTTTTTTATCTATTTAATAATATTGTATATACTGGTATAGTCTAGTTTTCTGATGGTTCAATATTCAAACATAAACAGTATTTCTATTCTGATATCTTATAACGGTGCTAAAGTTCACAGTGGGTATATAAAGCTATTTTTATGCGGAATTGTACCTGTCAATATTCTGTTTCTTTTGCTTTATCGTCTTAAGTAATGGTTATCCTTGTTCAGTTACAGGGATTTAATCTATAGTAATTGCTTAAATTACTTGCCCAAAGCCTGAGCTACGTCAACCGCACAAGCCACAGTACAACCTACTATCAGATTGTTACCAATTCCTAAGAATCCCATCATTTCTACGTGAGCAGGAACCGATGAAGAACCAGCGAACTGAGCGTCTGAGTGCATACGGCCCATAGTGTCCGTCATGCCGTAAGAAGCAGCGACTCAGTATCTCTGCAAGGTTTAGCAATTAGCTATTAATCAATGCTATAATAGTCAAAGATAAACTCCTTGTTAATAAGTAAAAGAACGAATTATCAAAAAGGGCTGCATTATGGGCTAATTCCCTTTAGACGAGAGTAATCTTTATAGGATTGAGGCCTTAATCTGATTTGCGTATCAATGAAGTATAAGTCATTGTCTATTCCGTAAAGCACATTGTTAGGGACAGCATCAAACACTTCGTATTCTTCGTTATGGAATTCGTCTATGTAATCCATTTCAAAGCCAAGAGCTGTCATATATTCTACGATTTCATCTTCTGTAGCTTCACGCTCTGCTTGTATGTGAGGTTGGATTAGAACAGCACAAAACTCTTGCTGGCTATTATAGGCAAAGCCTATCATCTGATAGGGTACATTACTAAAGAACTTGTTATGTGCAGAGATGCGAATAAAGAAATTTCCTAAATCATCGCCTGCATATTCAAAGTTATTCAGCTTATATATGGTTGCTGCACCATCGTAAAAGACTTCATTCTCACCTCCTTTATCTAAATAGATGGTAGGGATGTGATTGAAGTCTATCCATAAATCATTTGAATTGGCGAATGAAATTAGTTCTTCGATTTGCCCTCTCTTATAGCTCTCTGTTGGTTCAAGCGTTCCTGCTGCTTCTTTGCTTCTTCTAACGATGCAGGCTGCTTGCTCCAAGATGCTATTGATTGGCGAGTACGCTCTATCCATTGCTTGTGAAATTCATTAATGTATTCCATAATTTGTTATGATTATGAGTTTATGCAAATGTAATCAATTTATGGTTATTGAACAACTTTACAAGTGATATGTTGAACGGGATTGCATCATTTCTACGTGAGCAGGAACCGATGAAGAACCAGCGAACTGAGTGTCTGAGTGCATACGGCCCATCGTATCTGTCATACTATGATAAATGATAGTATTGCATCCCTGTAACCACTTACTAATCTATCATAGATCGTTATGTTATTGAATGGTCGTGAATAAGTCGAAAATAACTGACCACTAACCTTTGTTATTCAGTTGATTATTTTCTCTTATGGCTCTCTGATAGTCTAAGCGCTTCTACTGTTCGAGTACTAGAGTACTCCTGTGTTGACCATCTAAGATTACAAAGTAACCTTCTGCTTCTGTTAGAACTCTTGATTTACACCTGTGTAACTATTGCTATTTCCATATTTCCAGTATGTTAATCATCTCTCGATTGTATTTAATGAAACAGTTGTGAAACATTAAATTATCAAGTACAAAGGTAATTATTCTTGTAATACATCCCAACCCTGAACAAGCATCCCCGTCAACTTCGTAGAAGGAAATTTATCATAATTAGCTTTTCTCGTATTTATACTTGTTTTTAAATTTATATGTTCGCACATACTTTATATTGTGTAAATATATAGATTTTGTTTTTATATCAAAAAATTAGATTATTTTTTGATAAATCTTATATTTGCTGAAAATAAACCAATCCGGATAGATATGAAAATAGACCATAACAGCAATAAACCTCTTCATATTCAATCCAAATATTCCATTGACCGGGGAGGAAGATTATACACGCCAATTATACGATATGCTGGAAACTCAATATAATATAGTGGTAAAGACCAGCAAGGAGGAGATTTCAGCGAGACTTGCAGGGGAATTTATTGCAGAAAAACTAGAGATCCAATCCAGTGATCCTATATTAATAAGGAAAAGATTTGTTTATGATGTGAACGGAGTACCTATTGAATATAACATCGGATATTACCGGGCGGATAGCTTTACTTACACAATAGAAGTGGAAAGGTAGAAAATATATTCATACATATTTCTTATATTCTGCATCCGCATCTTCCACATTCTTGATGTTCAGAGCAGCGAGAATTTGTTTCTTAGTATCCAACTGTACATTCTTACTTTGCGTTTCTTTTAAAGAAGAACTAACGAATGCCAGCAGGAATGCAACGATAACAACCATTACCGAAGCATAAATGATAGTATAACTATTACTATTCGTAT
>NZ_CATJGZ010000080.1:0-32565 GCF_949740115.1 Bacteroides sp. 41_26 | reverse complement strand
TTAATGCAGATTCATCACTCCAATTAGGACTGGTTGCATATAAGGCAGCTATCAGCATATAAGGGTCGCCATAATTCTCGTTAAAACTGATGGCCTTCTGACAATAAGTTCTAGACTGTGCTAATTTTTTTGCTTTATATAATGCAACAGCAGCTTTAAATGCATATTCAGCCTTCTTCACATTATCTGTTTCCAAATCAATAGCTTCGTCAAAGAACTTCAGAGCTTCATCAATATCACCTTTTTTGTTTGCTTGCAGTGCACAGGCAATAGCAGCATCAGCTGTTGGCTCCATCTTATAAACATAATACCCTGCTTGCAGATAAGCTTCACTCTCTGTACATTTCATCTGTTTCAAAATATCGATTATCTTCTTTAAAGCAACGATATCTGTTTTGTCAGCTTCCACTTTAGGACCATAAATAGCCTGTAAAGATTCACAATCAGCAGCACCACTCCCTACAAACAAAGCAACCAGATTATCTTTGATTCCCTTCAATCTTTCTTTATTGGCATCCACTGTCTCAGCAGCCAAAATAGTTTCCATATATTCAGATGCATTCAGATAATCCTGAATAAATTGCTCCTTATGAGCCGGATCTGCCTGTAATTTATCGAAAGACGTTTGGAAAAAATAAAAAATAACCGCTGGATCAGCTTCTGCCTTTACGGTATTTACAGATTGACTGAACCATTGATAGAGTTGATTTAAATCAACTTTGGGTGCAAACGACATATAATCCAAAGCTTTGATACCTAAAATTTCATCAACAGAAGCTACCTTGACTCCCTTTGCCAAAAAATCAGGAGTATATTTCATACGTAAATCATGCGTATTCATCAATTCATCAAAATACTTCTGGTATTCCGGATTATTCTTATCTTTGATTTGCCCCATCAAACCTTTCAGAATCTTAAATCCATCATTAAAAGTGTAGTAACGAAGTGTCGGGCAATTTTCCAGAACCGCTTTCCAAGGAATATAAGCGTCTTTAAAATTGCCGGCTTTCACCGATTCATGTGAGATACTACTATTCGAATTACAGTTAGCATCATCCTGCGCCATTACAGTAGTCGCCCCAGCCGATAGGAACAACATAGCTACAAGCGTCTTAATTTTCATTGTATCTAAATTTTAGTTGTTATTATTTAGTCGTCTATTCTCTCTCAAATTTTCCACTTTACTCTACTCTGCGTTTGAAGAACCAACGTTCATTAAACGTAAGTCCTATACTTACGCGGAATATATTTTCATTTAACATATTTACTTCTTTTCCTTTCACATGAACAAACTGTCCACTAATGCTAAGGATAGAGCGCGAACGAGGAACAGGTAAACCAAAACCTGCTGTTACACCAAATTCGGTTGAAGCCTTTTTGCCCTCGATCTTATAATACGGTGTGGAATAAAAAGCTCCCACACGATATTTTACATGGGCGAGATAGGAACGTCCCAACAAATTTGGGATATATTCTGCACCCACAGATATTCTTGAACGGTCACTAAAGGCATACGTCTCATCAAAACTCTGACGTAAATCCTCATCACTCGTTGCAAGCGAAGACTTAACCTTTGACCATTTCTGCAGGCTATAATCCATACCTACCGTCAAACGTCTGTCATATTTATAAGTAACTCCGACTCCAAAAGTATTAGGGATTTCTAATGTTGCATCGGGAGTCACAGTAGTGATCGTACTAACCTGCCTGGTGACTGTAAAATCATTTTTTAGACTCTTTTTAGGAGTATATACTGCGCCAAAAGTCATCAATCCTTTTTCATTGAGCTTTTGTGTATATTGCACACCGAAATCCAGCTTATAATCCGAAATGGATGTCAATGTACTTTCTTGATATGAAAAAGCGCTGGACTCATTCGGAAAGAATTGATTACGTACACGAGTGATATCACCCCAAAAATAAGATACATTCATACCTACCGACAAGTTCTTCAACAATTTCATTCCCAATCCGAGATACAGTTGGTGTAAACCACCGTCACCTGTAAAGCTTCTACTATATTGCAATCCGTTATCCGTAGTCTTAGTATCCGACACCGAATATCCAACACTTGAATATGGTAACAACCCAATACTCATCGCCATCCATGGCTGCAAACGAAATTGCATGGCAAGATAATCTAAACTAGAATTTTTTGCATTTAGTTTCACACCTCCGCCACTAATGTTCATATTCTGCATAGTAACACCACCTTCAAACAGAAATGTTAATGAGTCAATAGCTGTATACGAAGCAGGATTCAATACATTGATCTGCGCTCCATCCCGGAGTCCATATGCAATTCCTCCCATTGCCTTGCTATTCCCAAAATACTGGTCAGACAAATCGCCAAAGCCATATCGTGTATAAGGAGAGTTTGTATTATTCTGAGCAATTGCTATTCCAGTAATCATTGTGAGCAAAAGCGCACAAAACGTGTGTTTATATCCTACCATTATTATAGTTTAAAATTCTATTTAATCCTTTCAACACTAAAAATCTATCTGCAAAGATGACACTTTTTACGTTCGTATCAAAAGAAAAATCATCTCCGCCCGTTAAAAAAACCAAAACTTCAGGATATTTATGTTTCATAGCCGTAATATAACCTGATATTTCATATTCAATACCTTTCCATACTCCGGCACGCATAGCAGTCTCTGTATCCTTCCCCAAAGCCGGCGTACATCCCTGTGGACTAACTAATGGCAAACGTCCCGTAAACTGATGAAGTGCCTTAAAACGCATCTGCAACCCCGGAGAGATATTCCCACCATGGTATTGCCCCAGAGAATCAATAAATTCGTAAGTAATACAAGTCCCCGCATCAATCACCAGAATATCCCTTCCCGGAAATTGTTCATTGGCAGCCACCACAGCAGCCATCCGGTCATACCCCAGTGTCTCGGGTGTTTCGTATAAATTGATTACCGGAAGCGGAGTATCTTTATCCAGCCAAAGCAGAGGTACAGAAAGCTTACTTATTTGTTCGGAAACACGCTCATTCAGATTAATGACAGTTGCAACAATACCTCTGTCAATTGGATATTCAGTACAAATACGCTCCAGACAATCCAGCGATTCATTAGAATCATAGATAACATTTACCATTGTAGCCCCCTCAAAGAGTGCCACTTTAGCTACCGTATTTCCTATATCGATAATTAAATTCACTGTTTTTATCGTTTTGAGCGTGCAAAGATACAGATAAAAATTCAAGCACACTGCACACACATATAAAAAAACTCCCGGCAAGTTCTCTTTCACAGAACCGCCGGGAGCTTTCTCCACTCAATTATCGTCTTTTATTTCAGAACGTCATTGCCTGACCACCAATTACTCCTGCAATAGCACTGGCTACTGCAATAATCACTTTCAGAATCGTACTCCAAACCGTCTTTTTCATAGATCTCTTTTTAATTATTAGTTATTACATAAAAGCTTCAAACACCGCGCAGCCAACTTTCAACTTTCAATTTTCAACTCTCAACTAAACCGACGGATCCTCACCTTCTCCCTCATTTCCTCCGCCATTGTTATCAATGCCTTTCTTCATCAAGTCAGCATGTGCAAATGACAATCCCTGAGTCAGTGCACGGGTAGTACCCACAGCTATCGGACGGAAATATTCAGGAGTAAACTGACACTGTACCGATGTGATCTGATTAGGATTCACCTTATCTTCTGTTTCTACCCCTTTGCCTTGCGAACGGACCTTCATTGTAAAAGTCCCCAGCCCTTCAAGGCGTACCGTATAGCAATCCAACAGATATCTACGCATCACCGAAAGCAAGTTCCGCACCACATTCTGCACATCACCCGGTGTCAGTGAAGCCTTTTCGGCAATCTCCTCTGCCAAGGTTTGTGTATTAATCCTTTTCTTCATCTTCACCAAAGACGGATGCCATGTTTTCACTCCGGCTTTATTGGCTTTACTGGTTTGTATTCCCTTATAAAATAAAGGCATAAATCCCTCCTCTTTTTAATGTTACTAATCGTTTTTTCATTCACGTTTTGTTGATCAACATTGCAAAGATGGAGGTTTATTCTAAGCCCTCAAAGCAAAAAAGAGTCTGCTGAATGATTCATAACACACTGATTTTGTATTCTGTTATTTATCAACAAACTACAAGTCTTCGAAATCATAAAAATAAAAGTAGCCAGGCATTTCCACAAACAGGAAAGCCTGGCTAGCTAACAACTACATTTGAGATGAAAAGAATGCAGTATTATAATTCAAAAAAAGGATCTACAAAACTTTAATAAAAAAAGCCCTCCTTGTAAATAAACCACGCCTGATTTAAAAAGGAGGGCTACACAAACAAACAATAATATTAAGCTGAATTATCATGATTCACATCAGAATAATCCGGCACTCCTTACGTCATCTTTTGTAGTAAGGAAGAAAGCATTGAACGAATCCAATGTTTGGGTTTATACAGTCGTCTTCTGTTTCCAGGCAAAATAGGGAATACAAAAGAACAAGAAAAGTCCCTTTAACAAGTTCAAAAAAGTCCTCATCAAAAGCTTATTTTTTACAAGGGCATCTAACAAATATTTATCTGTCTCATACTCTTAATTCGAAAAATAACGATTAAGAATTTCATGTTTTATCAGTCTTCTGTGGTCAGAATAAGTATGTGTAGAAAGTCCATATTTCTTTTATGAGTGTCTTCATCAATAAGCTCGCAACACAATTTCGAAGGCCTCACTATACTCCTGTCCCCACTGACCACCTCTCATCGCAGCAAGACCAGTGATGTATTCTGCTGAACGTGGATGTGGATATGGACGCATCACGCCACGATACATTGAGAGAGCCTTCACCTTAGCATCAACGCCTTCCTTGCCTACCTCTATATAGCAGTTAGGATTGAATGTTGTCATTGCATTGTTGATCTTCCACTCCGTACAACTAGGAATCTCCATATACCTACCAGAACTCCTGCACACGCTTCACTTCTGGTCTGCGTTGGAATAGACGGATAACCTCCTGACACGCTATAGAAGTCTATAGGTGGTTATTGTTAGTATCCGCAGGATGATGAGTGATGTCGCCTTTGGGTGTAAAGGGGTGGCAAGCAAACGGGTCAACTCCATCCAAATGAAACCTATAAATTCGGTAGTTACCGTTCCGTTCCTTCGTCGTTTGATTTCATCAGGGGGAAGATGATCATTACTAAAACATACAGCTGAATGACCCATTCCATAAAAGACTAAACCTTTTCATCATTTCCCTGCAATAAGGCTTTTTGAAAGCGAGCCCTCATATGAGCCATACAGCACATATTAATTGGACACTTACGAATCAATTCAGACAAACCTCCGTATTCTCTTTATCCAATTTCTCATACACAGAATTATTCGACTTAAACTCAGGCACCACCTGTTTCATCAACCTCACCGTATCTTCAATCTTCACCGCGAGTGCCAACTCAGCCAGTTTATCATAAGAGGCAAGTATCTCATCCCGTTTGTATTCCCTCACTTTGGCTATACGTATTTTATAATGATCCGTCGGAACCGTATTCTCCTCATTACTCAAAACCTCTTCATAAAGCTTCTCACCGGGACGCAAACCAGTAAACTTTATTTTAATATCTTCACCCGGAATGTATCCTGCAAGGCGAATCATTTTCTCTGCCAAATCTACAATCTTCACCGGTTCACCCATATCGAAAACAAATATCTGATTACCGGTACTCATTGTGGCAGCCTCCATTACCAAACGGCAGGCCTCGGGAATAGTCATAAAGAAACGGGTAATCCTGGGATCAGTAACGGTAACGGGGCCGCCTTCCTGTATCTGTTTTCTAAAATATGGAATCACACTGCCATTACTGCCAAGTACATTGCCAAAACGGGTAGTTACAAACGTCGTTTTTCCTTTCACCTGGCCATGTTCCATAGCAAGCCCTAAACTTTGTACATAAATCTCAGCCAGACGTTTGGAAGCTCCCATCACATTGGTTGGATTGACAGCCTTATCGGTGGAAATCATCACCATCTTCTCAACGCAATATTGTACACAGAAGTCGGCAACCAACCGGGAACCAACCACATTGACCCGGACCGCTTCACAAGGATTCTCTTCCATCAAAGGGACATGTTTGTAGGCAGCCGCATGAAATACGACTTGTGGACGGAACCTCTCAAAAGCCATCTGAAGACGTTCTTTCTGACGGACATCACCAATGAAAGGAACAAATGTCAGTTCGGGGAAAAAGCGTTCTAATTCCAGACGGAGTTCGTGCATGGGAGTCTCAGCATTATCAAAAAGAACCAATTGCTTAATTCCGAAGGTAGCCAACTGTCGGCATAATTCACTACCAATACTACCGGCAGCTCCTGTCACCAGAATGGTTTTACCCGTAAAATTCTTAATAATTTCCAGCATGTTGATCTCTATCTCATCACGCCCCAATAAATCCTCTATCCGGATTTCTCTGATGACAGTTTTCTTCAAACCATCCCCCAAAACATCGATAGGCGGAGAAACATAGTTTTTCACATTATTATCCTGACAGAATTTCACCAAATGCCCCTGTTCCTTCTGAGCCTCTTCATACGAGGGAAAAATAATGCCATTAATATTGTACTTTTCTACAAAGCATACAAAGTTGGATTCATCTGCAAAATAATAGACCGGTGACTCTGACAAAGAGTAGGATTTGAGATTTTTATCCGGATTCACAAAACCGACTACATGAAAATGCTTACTCGTGTACATCCGTTTCTTGAGCGCAACGCTTTTATCACCGGTACCATATACCAACACTCTTGCTTTTCTGGAAGTAAACTGCAACACAGCAATATCATAGATCAAGATAAGCACTACGCGGGCACCCACTAAGATCCCTGTAGTTGTCAACAAATCGATAAAACAGCATACATACAGATACTTCTCCGGTAACCATGAACCAGTCAGAATGGCAACAATCAACAACGATAATTCTTTCAGCAGGATGGCTGTCTCAATTTTACCAACACTCTTTATCGATGCATGACGTATAATATTTCTGCTGACTCTCAGAAAATGAAAAATAAGAAAACTGATGATACCCGAACAAACCGAGATGGTTATGATGACGTCTTTTTCAATATTAGTGATAAAACTATTAACAAAAAGCAAAGTGATACATGTGCCTGCGACAGACAACACCGTATCGGTAAACAAAACAGCCCGATAATTTACAAATCTCTTCCTTTCGGACAGATTATCGAAAATCTTAGAAATAATACTTTTCACAATATTTTTTTTATGTTAGTTAGCGTCCAATTTTGACGTGTAGCCCAAGGAAAGCCCCTGTATCTTGACCTAAAACGTTTCTCAAACATGCTGTAAGACCGTTGGTCATAGCTGAACAAACGCACCAGACGTAAATCTTTAGACATCACCACCCTCCGGTTCACAATTTTTCTGACTGACATGCACACCGTTGCTCATACGGATATCCATCAATATACGAAGTTCGGTATGCGGAAGAACCGGAGAATCTCCTGTCGGATTCTGATTCAAAACCGGTACAGATGTTTCCACCGAATCCACCTCCGCGGGAGGGGTACCTAGGACTTGGACAGGCATTATCTTTTTTCGGGTATCATTGTAACATTTTTCAAACAGGTTATAAGGTACTTTGTTGGACAAACAAAATTGCTCTATGGAGATTCCATTCGGACCACCTTCTAATTTATAGCGCCAAAACAGACGTTCAAATTCATTGTAACTATAAATAAACTTTTCTTTTTGATTTAACGAAAGCAAAGTTCGAAGGTTTGCAGCGGGTAAGCAATACGTCATTTTTGGACTCTAACAGAAGTATTCATTTTACGACAGACTAACTCTGAAAGGCTGACAATGCCTTTACGCATATAAGTAGCAACTTCAGGAGAGAGAAGAATCGCTCTTGGGAATACCGGTAACCGTTAGCGGGTTTAAACGGATTTCTTCCATTTCGAATTCACGAAGACGTTTCTTGTTGTCACGATACCATTTAATGAAGTTGCAATACTCAACACCTTCGTATACAATAGGCATTGATCGAAATCTTCCAAGGAGCAGTATCTGTTTGATAACGGAGTAAAAACTCACTGTAAAATTCACTCATATTCATTCTTTCTCAATTTTTAAGTAAAACCCAAACGGAGCCATATCAAGAGCCATACAATGAGCGCTTACGGACATTGGATTGTTTTATTATCTAAAATCCGCAATTTCATCACCAAATTTTCCTGCACTTTTACGTATAATATCAAGACCATGCGTCTTTTTAATACCATGATATGTATTAGGAAGCTTAACGGCCCTTCCCAACTGATAAGTTAGTGATATCTTGAAAACCACATCATTTGGTTGATATAGATGAGAAATGTCATCAATATGGTTAAACCTGCAATTATTCATTGTCTTTATTCCCAATCCTGCTGAGTTATATCCATAACCAAAGATGTTTTTCGCAGTGCTATTCGCAATTGCATATTGCATCAACCCACCGCCCAACGAATGACCATACACATTAATTGGAAAATCTTTAAATTTATGTCTTCTATCACGACTATCTGATACCGATTGGACTATATCAAGAGCCAGTGTGTAAATTTTATCAGACCCAAAGAAGAACTGTCTTAGATCCGTAATCAAGTTATGAATATCTTCCGTACCTGCAAATCCAACATATATAGCCTTATTGTCATCTTCGTTCCTGTATGCCACATAGGTATTCAGATTCCCTGACAAATGTTGCTTTCCACAAATATCTATACCGCCTTTGCTCTCAAAGTCCAAATTATAACGTTCCAAATAAACGTTAGTAAATATTCGATTTGCAATATCTGCAGATTTAGCAGGAATCGTATAAGCCAAATCCACATATTTTATACCATCAAGGAGTGTATCCATTGCTTGTGTTGCCTTTTTCCGATTTGTTTCTCCCAAAATACGAGGTATGTGAAAACTCTGACAACCACTCAAAACAGATATATAATCTACAAAATGGAACTTAGTCGCAAGTGAATCTGTGATGTCCAACAAACGCAAAGTTCCAAATAATCCGTAATCTATACCATCATTATATTAGGGTCTTTTCTTTTGAGAACAAACTAACTGCGGTATTAGAATACCTCCAGTCTCCGTAGGTTGTCATTTCAATCGATTGCCACATGTGCATCATGGAGTTGTGAAAGCTCAAAAATCCTAAGGCCGTGACGTTGTGCAGTCTTCCTAAAAATTCAGCAATACGATGGAACAACAAGTTTTGAAGATTCTTTCTGTCATAATTGGACAGTGAATCATAAGGGACATAGTTTCCGTCTATAGAGAAACACTCACCTAAAACATAAAGAATCTCAGATACCTCATCAGCATATCGCTTCTTCGTTCGATCATCAAGTCCCTGTTGAAATCTTTCTATCAAATTCTCAACACTATCATGAATAAATCTATTATCATGTTCATCAAGAGAATAGAATTTCTCCTCATCAATAGACTAAATCTCATTTAGGAATATATCCAAATTCTGAAAATGACGTCTAAGTTGCTCAAGAAAACAATGAGAATGATAAGATAGTATAGATAATCCATATAGTATAAAAGTAATGTCAATGGTAAACAGGTACACACATAACAGTTGCAGCAACTAAAGTGTTTACATCAAGCCTCCATTGGTGTCGTGTTAACTTCTGTATGAGAACTCTGGCTACTTTCGTTGACCATATTATTCAAGCCCTAAACGCCGAATCATTTTCTTCACGTTATTAGGCCAAAGATCTTTTTGATTAACCTTTATCCCAAAAGTATCTGATGAAATTACGGTATTCAACACCTTCAGAAATACAATAGGCATTGATCGAAATCTGCCGGGGAGCAGCATCCGTTTGATAACGGAATAAAAAATCACTGTAAAATTCATTCATGTTCATTCTTTCTCGATTTTTAAGTTCGAGGCAAAGATAATGGACTAACAAAAACAAGACAAGAGCCATACAGTGAGTGCTTACTTATCATTGGCAAATTCTAAATTTTCACTTTTCATTTTCAAGCGAAGTTAGATATTCTTCATGTAGATGGTAATATCTCTTTTTGAAGATTACATAAACACTAGCAAACGCCACAAACGAACAAATCAGGTAAATCCAGTGACATACGATAGTATTAGGGCATATGAATAAAAAAACTAAGGAAACAACTAACTGCATAGCCATATAAATGAGTGAGACCTTCACATGTCCAATCTTTAATTCATTAGCCATCAACTGGAATGCATGCTTGCGATGAGCCTTTCCAAGGTTCTCATGTAGCATAATACGATGCATAATCGTCAAGCAACCATCAATACCATAAATTAAAAGGAAAATCAAATATGTAATATCTTCAGTCTGCATAATCAATTTACCAATAGCAAACAACATGATAAAGGCAATGCCAATACTACCGACATCACCTGCAAAACACTTGGCTCTACCTTTGGAGTGGAAATTGAAAATACAGAAAACGACTATACCTATGATAACGGTCATGAGCAATGAGTTTTCAATAAATCCTCCGCCATTATCTATGTTAGTAAGATTCTGATTGACTAATGCTAAAGGTGCCAATACTGCCAAGGAATAACCTGCTGTTATACCGTTTACACCATCCATAAAATTGATAATATTAGTTGCTCCCACACATACGATCAATGCAATGATAACTACCCACCAATATTGCCATTGCAATATTCCAAGTGAATAAAACATCAATCCCATCGAAAGAAACTGTACTACGAGACGGAAACTATCTGGCAGGGAATGAATATCATCAATAAAGCTCACACCTGCAACTAGTACCAAGCCTATAATGAAAGGTAGGTAATTACCGAAGCAGAAACCTTCTACAACAGTGAAACCACCTGCAACTATACTAATAGTCCATACAATAACCGAAATAGCAAAGATGATACCGCCACCTCTCAATACAATTGAGGAATGGCTTGAACGCTCATTTGGCTTGTCAATGATATTAAACTTGTCTGCAATCTTAAAGTACACAAGTTCCGCAACAAGCAATACCACGAAGATAATACCATAAATCAATATTGTATCCATATTCTATTTCAAAGAATCAGCAACGCATTTCAAACTATCTTCCAATGATACCAATTGATAATCAAAGTCGTGCTTGCTCATCTCTGGATCATAATAGTAAGTAGCAAACATCTTATTAATCGGTTGCAAGACGAAACTTCCTAACCATACCAAAGGGTTAAACAACTTTGTAATCCAGACCTTATGTCCGGATTCTTTTGCAAAAAAACGAATAATCTCAACAGTATCACTCTGCTCTCGGTTTTGAGGATAGAAGGTTCCTTCCATCTGGCGAATAATAACTTGCTTTACGAATTCTGCAAGATTATCTATATAAAGCATGCTTCTCTTATTATGCCATTCTGGGAATAATGGAGTTTTTGATGCTAAAGTTGCCAAACGAGGGAAGTTTCCTTTTGCATTAGGACCATATATCATAGGTGGTCGAAGAATACATACTTTAAATAATGGGCTTTCCAGCTCGTGTAATCCCTTTTCCGCCTGAAGTTTGCTATCCCCATAAAAACCATTCGGATGCTCACGAGTATCAAAAGTAAGCTTTTCAGCCTTCAACGATTGGCTTTCGTGAAATACGATCTGACTGCTCATGAAGATGAACTGCTTTACCCCAGCCTCCTTAGCATGTTTAGCAACCTCGATAGTCAAATCCCGATTGACCTTATAATACAATGCTTCCATCTTAGAATCCGCATTCACATGTGCAATACCAGCCACATGATAAACAACATCATAATGGGAATAATCAGTATTCTTCCAATTATCACCCATTGTATCTACGGCATCGATTTCAAAATTATACGATGTAGAAAGGATATATTTCCGCACGCTCTCACCAACATAGCTACCAGCGCCTGTAATTAAAACCTTTATCATAATAATGTTTAATAAACTTACAAATAACCATTCATTTTGCGCCAACAATAATGTCAAAACTTCCAAAATGGAGTCCAAAGCACTTCCGAAGGATAATATTGAAGAAATGAAGAAAGCCGTTTCATCTTCATCCAAACCCGTTTCGGAGCTGGATAATTATCAAGATTGTGCATTCTTACATCTCCTCGACCAAAATCCCTAGATAATAATATTTAACACAATAAATACCTGCTTTGATATCAGAGTTACATAAGAGATATTTATCATCAATATCAAATATTTCTTTTTGAGCACACATAACTGCTACTGAGAAGCATAATAGCCCCATATTCTTCAATATTTTGACCATTTGGAAACGATCAAATGAAAAAAGATGTAGTAATCAAGAAATTGTTTCAATCCAACTCCTTCGTGAAAGATATGCTTATAGATATGCATAAGAGAATATACAACATTGAATCCAACACTTAGATATACATATCCAAGATTCTTATCAAATAATTGAAATTGAGTTTTACCCTCTCCTTGAAAATATTCTTTGTATTTTTAAAACGAAATGAATTATGTGTATAACTAGGAATGAAATGGATCTCAGTAGTAGCATCGTTAAACATCAGCACATCGGTATGATGTATCACTATGTCTTTTATTTTGTAATATTTGATTGAGAAACGATAAAATTTCCTTTCTTGATCCCTCAACCCATAAATCTATATCTCCAGACTGCCTTCTAAGAGAATTTGGATAAAGTTGAGCGACACCTTGGCCTTTTAGAAGGCAACTTCTGAAATTTCCATCATCAAAAAATGCGGATAACATCAGCAGCGCGCTGATCTAACTTTTTATTCTGTTCCTCTATTATTTTGGTATAACCATACCATTTCACTATAAAAATCGAAAAACATTCAGAATCTACTACTTGTGGTATTTGTTGAGTATCTATCAATTTTTAAAACCAGTAAAAGGAAGATAATAAGTGAATGTTTCTGAGCAATCTCAAAAGGTTCATGCCATTCTGATTCGGTAGGAATACGTGATAATTTGGGAATCTTTCCTATTGAAAACTTGGAAAAGTTCTTTTAAAAGCTCCATCAATTATTATTTATTATGCTGATATGCTCTTTTTCTTTCGTCCAAGTACATTTTTGGTACTGCACATAAAAAATTACCTACACGACTGAGCTGCTTTTTTGGTTCTTTAAAGATTCGCTCTAACCAGATGAAACGTAATCCTACAATTTCTTTTTTATTATTATGTAAATCTCCTGTATAGAAATTGAATGCTGCACCTATACCGAATAAAACCCCTTGTTCAATATAGGGAAATATTTTGGATATAAAAATCTCTTGCTTTGGCGCACCAAGACTTACCCACACGATATCAGGCTTCAATTCATTTATTTGTTTGGCAATTGAGGGATAATCAAAATCCTCAACTGAAACAAATGGAACATCTACATGTTCTAAACTCAGTGAGAGTCCCTTTTCTGCAACCTTAGACTTTATCTGATCAACTTTTGAAGCTTTATTCCCCAGGAGTACATGCTTATAAGGCCGTTCTATATAGTATTCAAATAATTCAGGTCCATTGAAAGCTGAATAATGGGTACCATAGATAGAATTAGCCATCTTAGAGATAGAACTACCGTCACATGTATTAATATTTGCTCCCGTGACAATTTCCCTGTATTTGAGGTCCTTTTGTGCAATAGTAATAACATTAGCGTCCACAACGCAAACATACGCCTTTTGTTTTTTTTTGATGTAGTCCTCAACAGTCTTACAGAAGACCCTAGAGTCAAATTCTATGTGAATATTAAAAATGTTCATAAACAATCAGTCTTTATGATGCATCAAAAAATCTTTTTGTACTTCCTTATATATTTCGACACTTCTACTGTATACATTATTCATCGAAAATCTTTCATCAAATGTAGTCATGCCATTTTTTATTAGTTTTTTTCTAAGGCTTTCATCTTGATAAACTTCTTCTATCTTTGAAGCCAAATCTTCAATATCACCAACCTTATGAATTTTAACTGTTTCTCGCTTATTATTTAATGAAGGAATATAACCTGCATTTGATGCCACAACAGGTAGCCCCATTCCAATGGCTTCACGAATAGTATTTGGCATTAAATCAATTCGAGTTGGAAGAACTGCCATAATCGCGCTTGCAGCTAACGCATATACATCATCATGATCTTCAACAAACCCGGAAAAAGTTAATAAATTACTAGCTTGATATTCATCTGCTATTGAACATAAATACGACTTGTATGAATCTGTACATTTACCGATAATTAATGTTTTTAATTTCAATCCTTTAGAGCATAGTAGAGAAATTGCCTTAACCAAATCTTCAACTCCTTTATCAGATGTAACCCGCCCATAAAATGAAATATCATATTTCTTGTTAATATGACTGGCCATAATTTTCGGTCTCCTAGTAATATTTCCACCACTCAAAAATCGTTTCTGCCCATTTTCAAAAGGCTTGAATTCAGGCATATCTGGAAGATTAGGAGAAACAACCAAATAGTTAGCAGAAGTGTTCAACTCTTTCTCAATTCTCCTCCTAATATTCTGAAATTTTTGATCTAAACGTAATGGTCGATCCTCTGCTAGATATGCGTATCCTTGTATGGTGATGAGTATTGGATATCTATCTAATAAAGGAATTACTCCTGCCGAATAATCTGGATTCTCAGTACCATACACATGAACGACATCGGGAACAATTCGATCCACAATTTTTGGGACCTCATTAAATGTTGTTTTGAAATTTGTTAATACGTTTGCGGCTCTCTCCGCAATCTTATAAGGTTCATCATGGTTTAATTTACATCTGACAATTGGAGCAATAATGGTGGAAAGTAAAGATGGAGAATAATGAAAGAAATGAAAATATATACCATCTTTTTGACATTCAAAATTCGTATTTGAAGTATAATTTGGAGCAACTACATGTAATTCAACGTCATTTTTTTTCTTATATAAATTAATATACTCCTGAATCCAAGGAGAAAGCTCTCTAAAATAATGCTTCAAACCAAGCATTTCTTCAGTTTCCTTACTCCAATAATGACAAATTAGTGCTACTTTAATCATGTTTATTATAAACCTTTACATTTTCTCTTGAAAAAAGTTAGTAAATGGGCTAAAATATTTTTTATCCCACACCTTCTTTTTTGAATTTTCCAGAACAAAGAAGAAGTATATCTTCGATTTGGGCTGACAAAACAAGGGTGTTTAATTTCGCCAGGCAATTCATGAGATGGAATCATTAAATAACTTGCTGAAGCTGGCACATGAGTACCAGAATCAAACCCAATATATTTGATTTGGTTGTAGACTGGAATAATTGAAAGATATGAGTTTTTATACCTAGCATAAAACCATTGAGTATCCCATGAATGCTTTTTCTCTTCTTCAATGTTTAAAAATCGTTTTTTAAAATGATAATTATAATGCCATCCTAAAGTTTTAGACCCAATGATATCATAGGATTTCCCTTCAGCATAGAATCTATTAAAATCTGACATTTCCATATCAAATTGAAGCCAACGATTTTTCCAAGTCGCCCAACCTAAAGAATTACCTAATAAAGAAAATAAATAATCGTAGCCATGAAAAAAATCACTATCTTGTAGAGGAGACCAACCTGAAATCATGCCAATTCGGTTGTCTGCAGCATATAACTCGAGCATCTCGTCACAAAATGTAAAAAACGAATGACACGGGAGACAATCATCTTCTAGGACGATTAAACGATCACAATGTTCAAATGCCCATGATATTGCCGTAGATGGAGCATAACCACAACCAAGATTTCTTTCTAGATAACGTGTATGAACAATACAATCCCAATCTACCATCTTAGAAATACCTTTTACCTGCTCAGTACCGATCCTATCAGACTCATTACCGTCTCGAGGACCATCAACTGCGATAAATAGAATAGGAGGTTTTGCCAGTCTTACGCGATCAAAAACCGTTCTCAAAGTATCAAATCGATTGAAAGCAATAAGTAATACCGGTGTTTTCATCTCTATTTATATTTTTTGTAGCAACTAGGCCAGAACCATGGAAAAAAGAAATGCGTCCAATTAGTAATAAATGTTATACAAGCAAGAAATAGTCCATAATGTTTTCTTTTAAAATAAAACATTTCAAATGGATTATTACCAACGGGACTCAAAAAATTATTCCATCTCTTAACAAAAGAATGAGTTGGATCCATCCAAACGACAGTTTTTTCATGAAGATTGCACTCCCCAAAAACACCTATACCAGTATAAACAGGAATTCCATGTTCTTTTGCTCTAAAACCATAATCGGTATCACCTGCTGCATGTCTATAATATGGATCATTAGTACCAAGTGCTTTGTAAACAGAACGAGGTACCAATACTATATTCCCATTTATAGCATCGCAAACCTGATGTGTACTCAAGTCCACATTCAGTCTATAATTGGACCAGCCTCCATAAGTGATTTTTGAAGGATTACCTACTTCGCATGTTGAGCCTACGATAATCGCTCTATCATGATATATACTTGAATCAACTAGTAATCTCGAAATGGCATCTTGTTTTATAAATGTATCATCATTAAGCCAAAGATAATAATCATAATCATTTTTTAAAGCTTCGCACCAAGCCACATACATTCCCCGATTCCAAAATAGGCTTCCATCTCCACTAATTATTTTGACATCAGGGAATAGCTTAGATATTGCTTCTGGAGTTCCATCTGTGCACCCATCATCAGTTAGATAAACATCAATATGAAAAGTATCCCTGTCATATTGTTGATTATTCAAGTCCGTAAGACATCTAATAGTAGTATCTTTACGGTTAAAAACTGTCATTAATATTGCAATAGTTCTCATCCTTTTATATACATAAAATTCCTATTAGAAGGATAAATTAAGAATATCACTATCCAAAAGAATGGATAATTCAAAAAATACTCACCATTGAGTAACATAATATAGATTACAAGAAAAACCAATTTAAAATATGACTTTTCTGAAGGAGCATTTCTGTATATGGTAATAAAAAACATAAGCATCAATGGAATACCAAAAGAGTTAATAACGCCTGTGAAACCGTTACCAGCTCCTGCCATTAACTCACCAATACCTGGATATTTTTGATCCATAATGAATCCATTTCCAATAATAGGATGCCTGGCAATATTTAATAGGTCGATTTGAGCTGAACCCATACGTGTCCAAGAAATATCCCCATTACTCATTGACATAGCATTATTATATTCACTTACAATTTTACCTCCCATAAAGTCTAAAGAATTGAACATCCACATAGAAATGCATATGATAGACACTATTGAAACAACCCTTAAAAATGGATTTTTGACATTTTTGAAAAGTACAAGAAAAATAAAAACACCAAATGTCAAATATCCAGTTGTACTCATAGTCGAAAGAAGAGCAAGAAACAAAATAAAACTCTCTTTTTTATATGTTTTATAAAATTGCTGAATAGAATTTGTATATAATAGAGGAACTAAAAGAATATATCCTTGAAAAGCGCCAGGCTCCCAGAACATACCTGCATTTCGCATATCGATAAATTGTGATCTAGGTATATAATTATATAATACTAAAGAGACATAGCGATCAAATCTGATACCACTAAATTCAATTCCTATATAATTTATAAAAAATAGTGGTAGCGAAATTAGGGATAGCAAGACCATGACACGCATGTATACATATCTAAATTTAACCCCTAAGATTGATGCAACCAAAAAACAAGAATAAATTTTTGATAAGAAGTTAATATCAGCAGGTATAGAAACTAGTTCTCCTACAGCAGCTTGGCAGATAAAAACAAAAACAAATCCCATCATCCAACGAAAAAGGAAATTATCAGAGATTTTCTTTTTCGTTGATAAAGAAATAATTACTAAGATAACTGATACTATGATATATAACCAATCACTTGTAAATACAGTAATTGGATTGCCACTTATTACTAAGAACAATAAAACTACTACATAATCTAGAGTTGTAATATTACTATTTTCAATACGCATTGATTCCGCTCGTGTTTAATGATGTTTAAAAACAAACTGCTTAACCTTTTGTCTTTCTAAAGAATCAAGCAGTAAGAAATAACCACCTCCTAATGATAATAGTGTAGAAACTATCCCTACAACAAAAAATCTCAAATAACCATATTGTAACATATTAGTTATAACAAGTAATATACAACTTGTAATACAAATTAACAAAATACTTGGAAATAACAAAGTTCGGAGAAAATTATTAAGATCGTAATTATACAATTTATGGGCATAAACTAGATTAACAATACATTGCCCCATACTAATGATCATATTAATATATAGAGCAGAGTAAAAACTAAATCCAATCTTAAACGATGCCCAAACCAAAACAATATTAACCATATACAATATCGAAACGAAAATTTGTTGCTTTCGTATGTGTCCTGTTGCATGAACACCCTGATAATGAAAATAAGTAAAAGATTGAATATTTATATATACTAATACTAAAGTGACTAACTCAGGAGAATACTGTGGTGGAGTTTTTAGCCAAAAAGTTAATAAAAAATCAGATTCAAATATTACAGGAAACGACAAAGTTATTAACAACAAGAAAGTCATTTTTGTACCTGTATTTATAATTCTGTGCATTGTCTTTAAATCACCAGCCCCATAAGAAGACATCATCTGAGGAACAACAGCTAATTTAAAATTGGTTATAAAGCCATTAACAATATTTGAAACTTGAACAGCAATAGCATAAGCTGCGTTAATTGCAAGCCCAAAGAACAAATTGATAAGAAAAACCAATCCCTGCACTTTTGCTAGTTGAGCTAAAACTGTTATCACAAGCATTGAAATAAAGTCTAGCATTTTTTTTACTAGTATAGAATCCCATAAAGGCTTAGTACAAGATTCATCAAATTTGTAAGCTAGCCATGTTAGACTTCCAATATATGCTACTGTTACTCCGAGGTTCAAAAAAGACAAAGTAATTAATTTGTCATAAGAGATCGTTACAAGTAAATATAATACCAATAATCGTAGAATAGCAATTGCTATTTCGATTGAAGCCATCTTAGTAAACATTTCACGAGCACGAAGTAATGCAGCATGAGGAACATTTAAAATATTTAATATCAAAGAGACTACTGATATCTGAAACACCATCTGTGCTGCCCACATTCTACTATCGGGAATATTCATTTTAGATAGAAAGAAAACCGCAAAGATTTCAGCTACAATAAAAGTAAATATTGCAACGATTATATGCAAGCTAAGACCAACACCAAATACTTTTTTTAAGTTGCTTTCATTATCTTGACCAATCTCTATACTAAAATATCTTTGAACTGCAGTACCCATTGAACCGTTAAGGAAGGTAAGCATTGATACTACACTTCCTACAAGATTGTTAAGTCCATAATCTTCAACACCTAACTGTTCAAGAGTTATTCGTGCTGTAAAAAAAGAAATCACCATAGTAAATCCAAGTCTCAAATACAAGGCTATGGTATTCTTTGCTATTTTTCCTTTATCTACTTGAAATGCCATATTATTCTTTAGAAAGAAAGTTGTCAGGAATAGGCAAATTTTCTCTTTTATTAGCAATGATAGCCCTATATATATCTACCCAATGACGCATTTCCGTTGTATTATTCAATATTTCTTTAACAGTAATAGCTGCGTTTTGCAAAATTTTGTTAGCAAAACTATCGTCTTCCATTAATAAAAACATATTTTCTGCCATGGCAGAATAATCACCCTTTTCAGATAATATTACACTTTCACGAAATTCGTTAAGCGTCGGAGTTCCTGGAGTAATTGTTGTAACAACAGGAATTCCATTAGCCATAGCTTCGCGGATTGTACCAGAAATATAATCGATCTTTAATGGAAGAACCGCAAAACGGGCTTTTCTAACAAGTTTGATTACATCATCATGAGTCTTTTGCTTACCAGCAAAAGTAACACTCCCCTCAACACCGAAGATTCTTAATCTGTCAACAAGCTTATTATAAATGCTCAAATTATATTCACCAACCATCAATAAAGTCGCATTGGGTTTTTGTTTTGTCAACAAACAAAATGCCTCTACAGCCCAGTCTCCTGCTTTTTCTAGTTCCTTCGAAAAATATACAAAATCAAAATCTTTTTTGCATGGATTAAGATTAATTGGTTCTGATAAAGCTAAGGTAGTATTAAGAACAACTTTATCTTTATCAATCACTTCATGCACAAGTTTCACGTACTTCGAAGCTTTATTTCCGACATAATCAGATCTTCTCAATACTTTTATCTCTGCATCTGCTTTTTGTTTATATACATTTTCATTCAAAATATAATTTCTCTTAAAATCTCGATCATTAACAAAAGTTTGCAACTGAGTAATAATTGGAAATTTATGAGGAATTTTTAATATTGATAATGCATAATGTGCATTTTCAGCACCAATTAGATGAATAATATCTGGGTTAATCCTAAGTATTATGTCAGAGATTCTCTTACTATTTTTATTATACTGACAGTAATGATTATTATTAATTTTACGAAGAATCATCTCTTTCGTTGAACGAAACTCATTGTTAATGAAATAGTATTTTATGCCTTCTATTTCAAAGCGGGCAACACTAGTATTCAAATAATTAAATGGAGCAATTACATGTAATTCAACATCACCAAAAGATTTAAACTCTTCAATTCCATTCGTTATCCATTGTCCTAAATCGGAATGAGATACAGTTATATTTTCTCCATGAAACCACTTAACAAAAGATTCAAAAACGTTAGGCTTAAAATGTAATTTTGCTCTAATTTTCTCATTAGAGAATTCAGTAATCCATACGACTTTTATTTTTGGTACCATTTATTCTCTTACCATCTTTAGATATTCATCCCAATTTCCCATATCTTGATAATCATTTTGGCTGATTGGATAAACACCAACTCTCCTTCCATTTTCCTTTAAAGCTTCCATTAAGTGCGTAATATGAAAGAAATCATTTGGTATCAAATCAAACACCGTAGGTTCAAGAATATAGAGTCCAGTATTAATCTGGAATGACAAGGTCGGTTTCTCTTCAATAGACTCCAACAATCCATTCTCACCAGTAATTATTGTACCATAAGGAATTGAAAGTGTTTTGATTGCAGCTATAACTGTCAATTCATTCTTATTTTGTTTATGGTAATTTAGTATTTGAGCATAATCCTCATTGATAAGAATATCACAATTAGATACGAAAAATGTGCTATGTATTTTATCCTTTAGCAGAACTAAACTACCCGCGGTACCCATAGGTTTTTCCTCCTGGAAATAGCTAACATTATAATCAGGATTCTTAATAAAATCAAAATAGTTTTTTATTGTATCTGCCTTATAATTGACTGATAAATAGAAGTCATGACAATTATAATCGACAAACTTGTCCATAATAGTTTCAATTATGGTCTTTTCACCTATTGGAATTAAGGGCTTAGGGTAGATATTAGTTAAAGGGGCTAAACGAGTTCCTTTTCCACCTGCCATAATAATGACAGGGATAGACAAAGATTCTTTATCATTTTTTTTTCCAAAGAAATCTTTCCAGAAATACACCTCAACCAAATTACCAGATTCATCAAGAACCGGCATACATTCGGCACGGAGACGCTCCATTTTTTCTTTTATAGAATCTATTATCTCTTTGTTTGATGCATATATTTTATTCTGATCTAAAATGGCAGAAACAGGCTGAGTTAAGTCAATGCTTTTTAATATAGCTCTTTGTACATCCCCAATAGTTAATAATCCATCAAACTTCTCATCATTAAACACAAAGAGTATCTTAGTTTTTTCTGAATCCATTCGTCTTAAACTCTTAATAATAGATGTTTCGGACGAAATAATACGATTTCTAATATCTTGCTTCATAACGTTTATTTTATTATGGAATTCCGCGAATCTTTGTTATCAATCACATGAGCCGGATTTCCTAAAATCACAGCACCTAAAACTGAATTGTCTATTAATACGTTTGAGGAACATCCAACTAAAGTATAAGGAGCTAACTTAACTCTGTTTCGAATAGTAGAATTCAAACCAATGAATGAATTGTGTCCAATTATCACATTACCACCAACAACGCATCCCGAAGCAACAAAGCAATTTGATTCAATTGTAATATGGTGCGTAAGGGATACATTAGAATAAATTATGCAAGACGACCCGATTGAAACATATGGTCCAACATATGTGCCAGGCATAATAATACATCCTTCACCAATATCATCAGAATAAATATTTGCATTTTTTGAAATATAGGAGAACAAAGTAATGCCGTCATTTTTTAATTCTTCATTTACACGTTCTCTAATACAATTCATTTTTCCATAACCAATTGTATTTAATACTACGAAATCCTCTTCCTTATATTTATCTTTAAGTTTTTCTTGTGCAATAATAGGGAGACCATAAAGAGTATTTTCTTTTATAAACTCTTTTTTTGTAGAAAAACCTATTACATCATAAATACCTTCCCGACTAATTAATTCAGCAATTACAACAGAAAAAGGTGTAGTACCCATGATAATAATTTTTATCATTTCCATATAATAGATTTTGTTTCAGTATTATTACTAACAGTTATATTGAGATTATGACGAATTTCATTTACTCGCAAATCTAACTGATCAAAATCATTAGCCTCTAAAATAAAGAAATATCTTGAGGTTTTATCTATTGAAGCACCAATAGTTTTGCCTAAATATAAACTATCTAAATTATTATGATGAACAAATGATAATGACTTAACTTTATCAACACCAGAGATTGAATTAATAACGCCCTCAGGTAAAAAGAAAGCTATATAACATGCAACCCTGTTAAAATAAGAATAATTAGGAGTATTAACAACACGTTGCGTAGCTATGTCAATGATAAAGTCAGTAGAATTAAAACCTGTCATTAATGGAATAATGTCAGATGAAATATATACACCTCCTCCACGTGCAGCTATTTCAATCAAATAAACTTCATCTCCATCAATAATATATTCTCCGTGAGTCAACCCTCTATTTAGTCCAAAACCTTTTACAATTTTCTTATTTAGATCTAAAGTTTTTTTCAAAATAGAAGAACGATTGCGAGAAGGAAATACTCTTTCACAAGCAGAAAATGCATCAGGAATATTAAAATAATGAGTATCCCCACACACAAGGTTTTCTACAATTCCATCACAAGCAAAAGCCTCAATAACCAGCTCTTCACCAGTAATAAATTCTTCTATAAGGATAGCTTCTCCACGTGAATACCGAATAGCCTCCGCAAACTTAGACTTTAATTCTTCTAGTGTATCAACTTTATAAACACCTTTACTACCTTGATTGTTAATAGGTTTGATGATTGCTGGTCGAGACAAACTTGTATAGAATGACAACGCTTCCTCAAGAGTGTCTACAAGCGCATATTTAATGGTATTAATGCCAAGTTCTTTGCATTTTTCACGCATTAAATATTTATCTGTGAACAAGCATGCTGTATCATAGCCTATGCTCGGAAGACCAAGAACATCACACACATATGCTATTGTACGTACAGGTAAATCTGTCTGATCCGTAACAAC
The DNA here is from genome assembly GCF_949740115.1 of Bacteroides sp. 41_26. NCBI lineage: Bacteria > Pseudomonadati > Bacteroidota > Bacteroidia > Bacteroidales > Bacteroidaceae > Bacteroides > Bacteroides sp. 41_26. The sequence goes on along the minus strand of NZ_CATJGZ010000080.1, from coordinate 8,968 downwards.
TCCTTTAACACTGAATTTCTTTGCAATTTCCAGTGTAACATCCTTATCACAAAAATCAGCAACAACCCTATCCTTAACAAGGAGCATTCCTGGTTCATCATCATGAAGAGATACAACCACAGGATTGAAGCCCCGTGATTGTATCTTTTCTATTAATGGAACTTGTAAAGCACCTGCACCTAAAACTAATATATTATCCATATATTTCCTTTATACCTGCTTCCACAGTATCACAGATAAAATCAACCTGTTCCATAGACAGAGCTGCATACATTGGAAGTGTCACCTCATTATCTGTTACATATTCAGTCTGTGGTAATACCGCTGCTAACTCCTTATATGTAGAAAAACGATGAGCAGCAGGATAGTGAACTGATGTCTGAATACCTGCAGCATGAATAAATTCACGAAGAGCATTGCGTTTTTCCTTCGTCGAATCAAGAATAACAATTGGGAATATATAGTTTGAAACAAATTCAGTATTGTCTGCGAAAGGTACAACAATGCGAGGGTTCTTGGTCAAACGGTCTACATAACGCTTACGTACAGCAATACGTGTTTCAAGGTCGCCTGGCAACTTCTTCAACTGCTCAATAGCAATAGCAGCACGGATGTCATCCATACGGAAGTTGTATCCAAGACAAGTGATATCATATTCTGTAGCATGACCACTGGCACGCTGATATGACATAGTACTCATACCATGAGAGCGGATAAGACGTGCTTTTTGCGCCATTTCCTCGTTGTTAGTAATGAACATGCCTCCTTCTCCTGTAGAGATGTTCTTGTTTGAGAAGAAACTAAATGAGGCACAGTCACCGATAGTACCAAGCTTCTTTCCCTTATACTCAGAAAGAGGTCCATGACAAGCATCCTCAATAACCTTGAGGTTGTGCTTCTTAGCAATGTCCATAATAGCATCCATATCAGCAGGGAATCCAGCCATATGTACAACGATTATACCCTTAGTACGAGGTGTAATCTTTGCCTCGATATCCTTTGGGTCAATATTGATATGTTCAGGACCAACAATATCAGCAAATACAGGTGTTGCTCCTACATAACGAATACAGTTACAAGATGCTGCAAATGTTAGTGATGGACAAATGACCTCATCACCAGGACCAAAGCCACAAACCATACAGCAAACATGGAGAGAGTCTGTACAGTTAGACATTGATACAGCATACTTTACGTGCCACTGGTCAATGAACATTTGTTCGAGTTCAGCATTTTTTGGGCCAGTAGAGATCCAACCTGATTTAATAGTGCCATAAGCTGCCTGAGCTTCCTTCTCATCGAAGTTCAGATTAAACAATGAAATTTTGTAAGACATAATAAACTTTTATTTAAATTTTCTATCCTTTTTATAAAGGTATTCCCATAGAGAGCTGTCTACTATCATACCATTTTCCAACAATTTGATTAACTCTATCTGACTAACCTCATAGATTCCAATGTCTTCTGAAGGCTATCGATTATAGTCCATTGTCTTCTTAGCCTCTTCTGCTATAAAACAATAACAATAATTTGTCATCGCACTCGCATTTGGAGCGTTCCGACTTAGAAACGTCCAATTCTCAGAAGTATATCCTGTTTTTTCTAATAGTTCTCGCTTTGCTGCTTCAATTGGTTCTTCATTTAGTTCAACAATTCCTGCACAAATCTCAAAATAAACGCTATCTATTCCATGACGATATTATTTTTCTATGAGATATTGTCCAGTTTTAGTACAAACTATTACTACCACCCAATTTGGATACTCTAGAACATAATAATCATCAAGTTGGATTCCAGAGGGAAGTTTAACAATATCTTTACGGACTGTAAGCCAGCGAGACGTAAATAGATAATCTTTCCTACACGTCTCCCACTTCATGATTTACATTTTCTGATCAAGGTTTTTTCCTTTCTCTTCATGTTCAAAATTTGGAATAAATGTCTTTATGGCTTCTACTACTTGAGCCTTGGTGAAGTCGGCATCTGTAAATAGTTTTTCAAGTTCAACGAAGAATTGATTCACCTCATCCATGTTACGACGTGTTGTCTGTTCAACAACACCAAGAGCGAAGAAACGCTCCATATTGATCTTCTCCCCAGGGACATAGAACTCCTCGTATGCCTTCTCACCAGTGGTATCGCTCTTGAAATAAACGACAGGATATGTATCAGATTCATAATCCATATCAGCTGCATATTTCTTTGCAGATGGATCATTGTCGCACTCAATCTTCTTGAAGCCCTCTGCCTTTACGAAATCATCGCAAATAGAAGAGAATGTGAGCATCTGGTCTTCACCAAGTTTAGGGAAGAATACCTCACCGCCCTTACCAAGAATACATGCGAGCATACAGATTTGGCCAGACTCCTCTGGAGAAACGAAATAACGCTTTACATCTGATGGTGCTGCAAGTGGCTGCTTCTTCTGCAGACGATGAATCCATCCATCAGGAAGAGATCCGTTGGAGAAGGCTACGTTTGCAAAACGAGCTGTTGTGACCTTGAAGTACTTATTATAAGCCATAACAAGATCTTCCATGATTCGCTTGCTGGCCCCCATAATATTTACTGGGTTTGCCGCCTTATCAGTAGAAACACAGAAAAAATGCTTTGGAGGATATACAGTAAGCAAATCCATCAACTTCTTAGCCTTGATATCATTGTTCTCAATGAGAGCCTGAACACTATAACGGTCTTTCTCTGAACGTACATGTTTATGAGCAGAGAAGTTGGCAAAGATATCAAATCCCTTTTCCTCATGGAAAATACGTTCAAAAATAGAATCTGCAAAGTTGAGTGTATAGCAACGGAACTCATCTGGAACATAAAGTCCTTCCGTTGAGCGTACATCACGAACAAGCTCTGCTAGACCATTTTCATTGAGGTCCACCACAACAACAGAAGCTGGTTCAAAGCGAAGAACTGCTTTGATAAAACTTGAACCAATAGAGCCAGCTCCACCAATTACACATACTTTCTTACCCTTAATTTCTTCGGTAAGTTTCTCTTTGTTTGCTTCAATATCTTTTGCAAACATACTGACCGGACGGTTCGTCACTGAATCAGCAATGAATTTATCAAGATTGAACATGATATATATTAAGTGTTTTTATAAATCTGAATGAATGTAACTGTTCTCATCATCGAACGTGCCTACAGGAAACGATTTGAGATCATTGTGAGAAATAAACTCTATGCTGCCTTAAAATATGGATTGTCGTTAAGAATCATTGTATCTTTGGGCGAGCAATAACCACCATAACCAAATGACGGGTTGTTATAATTTATACCGATACGTAAGGCCTAAACCTACACCTTTAATAATTACCTTGCTATCCAAACCCTTAACCTCGACGTATATGTCAAGCTCATTAAAGTAGCTAACGCGAAAGGCAAGGTAAGTATCGGTAAAAAGTTTTGCAATTCCTACATCCTTCATACCCATAAAAAGGGTATCAATGTTTTCCTTGATGACACTTTCTTGCAAAAGGGCTGCAAAAATCTTAGCTGCTTCTTTCAACATCTCTTCTATATCTGTAACGGACTCAATCGCCTTATTTTCTGTTTCATATTCGGGCTTACTAATAACTTTCGGATAACCTACAAGATACGGCTTGGATAAAGATTATCATAGAGTGCCTTACTCTCACGAAGAAACTCCGGTGAGAAGAGAAGATTGAATTTCTTTACTCCTTTCCGAGCATACTTCAAGTAGAGATTACGAGTGTAGCCAACAGGAATGGCACTTTTGATGACCATGACAGCATCAAAATTCACTTCCAATATGAGATCTATAACCTCTTGATATGGTTTGTGTCGAAGTAATTCTTTTCACAGAGTCGTAATTGGTAGGAGCTGCAATGACCACAAAGTCAGCATCAGCGTATGCTAACTTAACCATCCAATGTGGCAACTAAATCCAAAGACTTCTCTGCCAAATATTTCTCGATATATTCATCTTGAATAGGAGAAATTTTATTGTTGAGTTTCTCCACCTTCTCAGGAATTATATCCACTGCCGTTACATGATGATGTTATGATAGCAATATAGCTATACTTAGTCCCACGTAGCCAGTACCGGCCACTGCGACCTTAATGTCTTTGAAATCACGCATATTCTATTTGATTTAATTTTTTATTTTACAAAACCGTTCTTTCATTTACATCTGTCTCACAAAAGGATAACTCTATACATACTGAATGATACCTACATCGAAACGTTGATGTATGATAGCAAAAGGACTACGTGAAATAGATAGTTACCAAGCGTCAGTTCTTACAAACGTTTCAAAAAACGAGAGAACAGTTTCTTCAAACTGTCATACTTTTCGTGTTTATGACTGTGTTTTTCGTTTCCATAACCGTAGCCATAGCCGTAACCATAACCTCTACGCTCTGAAGGAACTCCATTCAATATCACCGACATATTACGGAGCTGCTCCTGACGGTACATATTCTCAAGTTCCGGTAACTGACGACGATCCATCACACCTGAACGGACTACGAAAATAGTAAGATCGGCCACACGATTGACAATAGAAGCATCCGCAACCATACCTGCAGGAACATTATCCACAATAATATAATCATAACGTTTACGAAGTTCCGTTATCAGATGATCAAAGCGCTCACTCAACAACAATTCGGCAGGATTCGGAGGTACGGGACCGGAGAATATAACATCCAGTTTTTCATACTCTTCACTCGTGCCCACAATATCGTCCACCTTATCCGTACTGCCGGAAAGGTAGTGCGTCAGCCCCATACGATTGGAAGAATTAGAGAAAATACCACTCAATGTTCCCTTACGGATATCAACGTCAACCAAAACAACCTTTTTGTTCGTCTGGGCGATACTCATGGCAAGATTAGTCGATACGAATGTCTTACCTGCACCCGGATTGGCGGAAGTAAACATAACCACCTGCAACTTTTCAGACTTCACACGCATAAAGTCCATGTTTGTACGGATAATACGGAAAGCCTCGGAAACAGAATCACGACTGTTCTCACGGACAACAATACCATCTGAATCCTCACTCCTATTATTACCGTGGCGGGGAATATTGCCCAAAAAGGGAATGGTTAAAACTTTATCTAATTCCTTACGGGTACGAACCTTGGTATCCGCCACGTTCAACAACCAGAATACACCCATGGGAATAGCCAGCCCTAAAACAATAGAAGCCAGGAAAATTATCATTGTCTTAGGAGCTATCGGGGCACTGCTACCCGAAGCGGAATCTATAATACGGGCATTACTCTCGGTAATAGCCTGTGTCAAAGCGTTTTCTTCACGTTTATTCAACAAATACAGATAAAGTTCTTCCTTGATTTTCTGCTGACGTTCTACCGTAAGAACATATTTCTGTTGGGCAGGTACAGCCTCAATGCGTTTCGTGGTCTGTTCTTCCTGCTCACGGATATTTTTCAGTTGGATATTCAAGCCGACAATCAGATTGTCCACTGACCGGATAATGGTCTGTTTCATGGCGCTCAGAGAATTATTCAGATCCATCACAATAGGATTCTTACTACTGCTTCCCGCTACCAGTTTATCACGTTTGAGAAGGATATCATTATACTCCTTAATCTGGGATTCCACACTATTGTCCGAGATACCCGTATTGGCAGGGATCAGATCTGAATTTTTCAGAGGGTCCGTCAGATACTCTTTGATATATCTGGCAATACTCAACTGATTCTCCAGGCTGAGCCCTTCCTGCTGGTAACGGCTCGTATTAGCAAGGTACATACCTGTCTCAGAGGTAATATCCGTCAATTGGTTCTCACGTTTAAAACTTTCGATATTGGCATCCACACTTCCCAGTTCACGTTCAATGATGATCAAACGCTCATTAATGAATTTGGAAGTATTTACGGCTATCTGGTTTTTGTCATTAATAACATCCTCATTGTAAACGGCAATAAGCATATTCAGGATATCTTCCGCACGCGCCGTAGATACATCGTCCAGAACAAGATTGATAATGGTAGCCGTCTTGCTGGCAAGAGAGACTTTCAATCTATTACGGTAATTTTCGACAACACTCTCCATATTGGATTTAGTGACATGTACGGGTTTATCGTAAAAGACGTCCGTGTAATAGAGTGTGGGAGTAACCACCATCGTACCAATCGGTGTAGAAACAGTATCATTCAAATGTACATCCAAGATCTCTTCCGAATGAATGATTCCACCGCCTACTGCCAGGGAAAATCCGGAAAGGCGTACCGTTACGGAATCCACGGGAACAACCGCTACTTTTATAACCTGACGTTCCTCTGCCTCCGGAAAAGAGACCGTTACCGGCGTATGCGTATAAAGTTCGTCTTCGCGCAGGCCATTCTTCACCTTATAGCTCATATCCAGATGCAAGCGACGGGCTACTTCTTCTATCAGGTGGCGCGACTGGAAAACAAGCACCTCATTGTCCACGTTACGTTTCCCGCCAAAGAGAGAGAGATCGGCAAAAGCAGAGGATTCGCTCATTGCACCTCCTTTTGAATCATCGCGAATCAAAACGGACGCCTTACGGCTGTATATTTTGGAAGAGGACTTTACGTAAAAGTACGCGATGCCGGTACAAACCAGAACGGACAGTACAAACCAATACCAGTTGGCAAGTACAAAACGAAAAATATCGGTTATATTGATCTCAGATTCCTGTCCGGGGTTATTATTATTTTTCTGTTCGGTATTCATTATCAATTCTTTATATTCCGGGTTATTTAAACATGGTGACAATCAGAGAAGTAATGGAAGCAAGCACGGAAACCGCAGAAAGCCATACGCCAACGGAATTATTGGAGTTAATGCGGCTCTGACCTGTCTTCGCTTTGTTAGGTTCTACATACACAATGTCATTCTGTTGAAGGTAGTAGCAGGGCGATTGAAAAATATCGGAAGAGCGAAGATCATGATACAGAATACGGCGTTTACCATCTTTTTCGCGAATAACAGCTACGCGGTCACGACGGCCATAAATAGTCAAATCGCCTGCCATACTCAAGGCTTCCAATAGAGTTATCCGGTCACCGGAAATATCGAATGTACCGGGACGGGCCACTTCACCCATCACAGAAACTTTAAAGTTCAGGAACTGGACAGTAACAATCGGATCTTTTATCAAATCTCCACTGATGAGTTTTTGTTTGATTAGTTCGGTAACCTGCATACGAGTCAGCCCCTCCACATGGAGCTGCCCCAAGATAGGAAAATCGATATCCCCGTTCTGATCGACGAGATAGCCTAACAAGCGTTGTTGACCGGGATTCTGACTTCCGATCTGATAACTTACCAGAGGCATATTAAAAGGCAAAGCCAATTCAGGATCTTTACTGTTCACCAGGATTGCCAACAAATCATCCTTATGAATAATTACTTCGTAGTTCTTATCAATATTTTCTTCCTTCAAGGAAGTTATATCCTGCAAATAAAGTACCTCTTTAGGAGCAGAACAGGACACAAAAAGTGTAACCAGGCACAATAAAAAATAATTCAGTATTCTAATACACATAAGATTTCTATTAAATAAAGTTCCGTATTGTTATTTGTATTCAAATTTTACTCTTCTACATCCCAGTTACCCCAAGGGTTGGATTCCAGACTATTCAGGTACTCGATAACTTCACATTCCGCTAAAGTTAACTCCCGGCCTTTCCAACCATTAATGATAACATGGGCCTCTTTTGACAGATCTTCATCAAACACCTCTCCATAACAAGCCACCAGTAGCTGACATTTCAACAGGGAAGCAGGAAGCTGATCAAGAACTTTCCAACTACGATCAAGAAGCTTCTGGATCTTTTGATTTTTATCACCATGATCATAGATGGTAGCATGATACCCTGTAAGCAGAACATAACAGAGCTGTGCTTCTTCCTCCGCATTGGAGCCATGCAAATGGAAAAGGCATTCGGATTGACGATAGACCTCCGTATTTAGTTTGCAGAATTCGTTGGAAAAAAGAGGAGTACCCTCAAAACCTAAATTAAGAAGTTCATGAGTGATACGCCGCAGAGTATCAATTTGTGATTGCAAAGACATGAGGAAAATTAATTGTTAAGAATTAAAGCAAGGCAAATAAAAGTCAATAAGGGGAGAATAGTTTAATCTTCGATTTTTTCCATCAGAGAAGGATGAACATAGGTAGTGGCTACAGCCATGACCCCTTTTATACAAACGGATACGCGCCGATCGCCTTTGACACGAAGAATAACACCTTCTACACCTTCAAATATACCACCGGTAATACGTACCCGATCTCCTTTCTGCAAAGCAGTGACAGCGGGATCAAGATAAACAATCTGTTCTTCATAATTACCGGAAACAGCAATAAAGCTACGCATTTGAGAATCAGGAACGGTAAGAGGACGCTGTGTCTCACGATCCATAATATAACGGACGGACAAAGAAGAACCCACCGACCGTTTGATATGGTCAATACATGCAAAGGAAGCATGAACGAATACAAGATTGTGTACTACAGGAACCAACTTGCGTATCTTACGATCCGCATGCCTGATGTACTCATAATGCATCGGAATAAAATTCTCAATTTTTTCGGCATCAAGCACCTCCTTTAGCAATAGTTCACGACTATAAGTAACACGAAGCGGATACCAACAAATGTCTGTAGTTTTGTTCACAATTGGATATTCTTTGGGGACACCGGGGTAATGAATTCCCTTCCGGTCAAGCGTGTATAAAACTAACTTTCTAATCTTAATACACTAACCCTCAGATGTATCCCTATCACAGGAGATAAACAATATGAGGGGTGAGATGTAGTATGTATATATTTATTTTCCCTTATACATATTTCATTATAAACGAACCACTTGATTATGAAAAGTGTTTCAATTGACGTTCGTTTAATGGCACACTTATTTCAAGCTGTTTTTTCATGTTCCAAATGAGATTAATCATTTAATAAACAGATTTTCGCTATATGGCATAAACAGT